>DASQWP010000128.1:0-29018 GCA_035640195.1 Gaiellaceae bacterium
CGCGGCCGGGAAGACGAGCCCGGGGTTCCACAGCTCGACGACGATCCCGAGGACCCCGAGCGACAGGAGAATCGTGATGATGTTCGGGTCGATGACGGTGTCGAGGATCCGCTTCCAGAGCGACATCTCGATCCGGTCGACCTCCGCTCCGGCCGTCTCGAGGACGAAGCCCTTCGGCTCCGTCCGCAGGCCGTCGATCTCCTCGAGCAGGGCGGGGAGGTCCGGCGCGACCACGTCGACGACGCCGATCTCCAGAGCCTCCTGGGCGCCGATGTTGGATGCCTGCCGCACCGCTCTCTCGGCCCAGTCGCCGTTTCGTCCGTGTTCTTCGGCGATCTCGCGGATGTAGGCGGCCGCGTCGTTCACGACCTTCTTCCGCAGGTCCTCCGGGATCTCTCCGCCCCCCACGGCGATGGGCGTCGAGGAGCCGATGTTCGTCTGCGGCGCCATCGCCGCGACGTCGGCCGCCAGCGTGATGAAGACGCCCGCCGAGGCGGCACGCGAGCCCTGAGGCGCCACGTAGACGACCACCGGGACCTCGGCCGCGAGCTCCGCCTCGATGATCTCCCGCATGGAGGAGTCGAGCCCGCCCGGCGTGTCGAGGAGGATGACGACTGCGTCGTATCCCTCCTCCTCGCCGCGCTCGATCGCCCCGGTCAGGTAGTCCTGGGTGACCGGGTTGATGTCGTTCTCGAACTCGGCGGCGAGAACGCGCGGCTGCTCCTGCCCCGCTGCGGCGGCGGGTACGAGAAGCGCGGCGAGAGCGACCGCCGCGAGTAGCAAAAGTCCCCGCACAGACGGCACTTGTAAGGATTCTATCAGGCTTGCCCGTGGCCCCTTGAGTCTGCGCCGCGGCTGTCCGATCCTTGCCAGGAGTCGCCCGCTCCGCCGCGAAGGGCCTTCCTCCCATGAGCTTCCGCCGCAGCCTCATCCTCGCGTCCCTGCTCGCCGCCTTCTTGCCGGGAAGCGGTCTGGCCGCGGACGTCGGGATGGTCTTCCGGGACGTGCAGGTCGGGCAGGTCGCCGGGGGCGCGCGCTCGCTTCAGCCCAGGCCGGCGCCCGTCACGTTCGAGATGGTCGGGCTCCACTGGCGAGGGCCCGGCGAGGTGTGGTTCCGGACGGCGGGCACGCCGGGGGCCTGGAGCGCCTGGCGCGCGGCCCGCCCCGAGGGCGAGGACCGGCCGGACCAAGGGAGCCCGGAGACCGATCGCAGCCTGGGCTGGAAGCTCGGCAACCCGTACTGGACGGGCCCTTCCCGGTTCATCCAGTACCGGCTCGCCGGCCGTGTCACGCACCTGCGCGCGTTCTTCCTCCGAATCCCGGCGACCTCGGCCACGTCCACGCGCGCGCTCGCCGTCCGGGCGGACCGTCCGGCGATCGTCAGCCGATCCCAGTGGGGAGCGAACGAGTCGATCGTGCGAGGGACTCCGGCGTACGCCGAGCGCGTGCGCTTCTCCGTCGTCCACCACACCGCGGGGACCAACCGCTATTCGCGCGGAGAGGCTGCCGGGATCGTACGCGGGATCCAGCGCTACCACGTGCAGGGCAACGGCTGGAACGACATCGGCTACAACTTCCTCGTCGACAAGTACGGCCGCATCTATGAGGGCCGGACGGGCGGAATCTGGCGCAACGTCATCGGGGCGCACGCGCAAGGGTTCAACACCGGCAGCGTCGGCGTCGCGGTGCTCGGGACGTACGGGTCGACCCGGATCTCGCGGGCGGCCCGCTCCGCGATCCAGCGGCTTCTCGCCTGGCGCCTCGACGTAGCCCACGTCGACCCGGCCTCCAGGCTCACCTTCGCCTCCTACGGAAACCCGCGCTTTCCGGCGGGGAGGGGCGTGCGCCTGCGGGCGGTCTCGGGTCATCGCGACACGGGCTACACGTCGTGCCCGGGCGGCAACCTCTACGCCGATCTCGGTGCGATCGCCCGTTCCGTCTCGACGATCGGACTCCCGAAGCTCTACGAGCCCGAGGTCAGCGGGGCGCTCGGCGGCCCGGTCCGCTTCACCGGGCGCCTGTCCGGCCGCCGCTACTGGACGGTCACCGTCAAGGACGGGGACGGCGCCTTCGTGCGGCGGGGGAGCGGCCGCGGGAGCGCGATCGAGTGGACGTGGGATTCCACGTCGGCGCCGCTGGACAGCTACACGTACCTGATTCGCTCGGGATCCAAGGTGCATCCCGCGAGCGGAGTCGTCCCGGGCCCGCCGCCGCTCGCCGTCCAGGAGCCGAGAGTCCGGCCCAAGACGATCACGCCGAACGGCGACGGGAATGCGGACCGGGCGCGCATCTCGTTCACGCTCTCGAAGAGAGCGAACGTCCGCGTCACCGTCCGCGCCTCCGGGACCGCCGTCAGGACGCTCCTGGACGGAGAGCGGCCGGGTGGCCGCGTCACGGTCGTCTGGGACGGAGCGGACGACGAGGGCGCGCCGCTCCCCGACCGGCGCTACTGGGTTCGGATCGAGGCGTCTGCGGGAGACGAGCGGGTCCAACGCGCTCGCGCCGTCACCGTCGATCGAACCCTCGCCTGGATGGATCGTGCGCCCACCGCCTTCTCACCGGACGGGAACGGGCGTCGTGACAAGCTCATCGTCAGCTACGGGCTGACCAGGGAGGCCGCCGTGCGCGTCGAGATCCTCGAGCACGGCCACGTTCTCCGTACGATCTCCTCGGTCTCGCGCGCGCGGGCCGGGACGCACCGGGTCACCTGGGGCGGCTGGCTGCACGGTCGGCGCGCGCCCGACGGCAAGTACACGGCGTCCGTGCGCGCGACGACGTCGCTCGGCACGCGGAGGCTCGGGCGGCGGTTCCGGGTCGACACTCGGCGTCCGCGCGCCCGGATCGTCGTGGCGCGGCAGACCCGTCGCGGCACCCGGCTTCGGCTCCGTCTCAGCCAGTCGGGGCGGCAGCGCGTCTGGTTCGGGCGGCCCCGGCGGCACGGAGTCCGGACCGAGCTTGCGAAGCCGGCCGGCACGCGCTCGGTGTGGCGGCGCGTCCGTGCGAACGTCGTGCGCGTGATCGCCTGGGATGCGGCTCGCAACCGCAGCCCGGCCGCCGTCGCCCAGGTTCGGCGCTAGCGCTCGAAGAGCACCTCGCCGCTCTCGAGCAAGCGCCGTTCGCCCGCGATCACGACCTCGAGGCGGCCGCTGCGGTCGATCGCGACGCCGTAGCCTTCCGAGCCGTCCACCACGACCTTGCGACCGCGCAGGAAGTCGCGCGCGCCGAGCCCGTCGTAGAGAGCGTCCAGGCCCTCCTCGCGCCACGTGTCGTAGTGGCGCTCGAGCGCGACCAGGAGGTCGGCGAGCACGCGGGCGCGGTCACGAAGGACGCCGTCGATGGTGCGAAGCGACCCTGGAGCGGTCGTTGCCTCCGCCGGCAGCTCGTCCCGCGCCTGGTTCACATTGAGACCGATTCCGAGCGCGACGGCGTCCTCGACAGCCTCCGCGAGCACGCCGGCCACCTTGCGCCGGTTGAGCATGACGTCGTTCGGCCACTTGATCTGGGCGGCGAGCCCGGTAGCGCGCTCGACCGCCTCCGCGGCCGCGAGGCCGCCCACGAGCGAGAGCTCGGCCGTCCTGCGGCCCGGTGGCGGGCGCAGCAGGCTCGAGCAGAGAACGGCAGTTCCCGCGGGCGCCTCCCACGCCCGCCCGAGCCGTCCGCGACCACCAGTCTGGACTTCGCACACTGCCACCGCGCCCTCGGGAAGGCCGGGCTCGAGCAGCGGCTGCGTCGACTCGCAGCGCTCCTCGTAGATGTAAGGACGGCCGAAGCGACCGCTCAGGAGAGGCTCGACGGCTTCGGGAGCGAGGGAGTCGGGCACCGGCGCGTGGCTAGACTACCGCCGCCGTGCAACCCGCCGCCGCGCCCGTCCGTCAGACCGAGCAGGAGCCCCTTCCCCGGCTCTCGCAGGCGTACAGGAAGCTCAGCGACGTGGACCTGGTCACCAAGGCGCGGAACGGCGACGGCCGCGCGCTCGACGCTCTCGTCGAGCGGTATGCCCCGCGCGTCCAGCGGATCGCCTCCCAGCTCATGGGCGATCTCGAGGAAGCACGGGACGCCGCCCAGGAGTCGCTCGTGAAGCTCTGCACGCGCCTTCGCCAGTTCCGGGGCGAGGCCCAGTTCGCCACGTGGCTTCATCGACTCGTGGTCAACACCTGCCGCGACCGCATGGCGCGTCAGCGCGTGCGCCAGACCGAGCCGCTCGTCCTCGAGGACGAGCCGGCGGGAGACGAGAGCGATCCTTCCCGCGCCGCCCTCCTCACGGACGTGCGCCGAGAGGTGGCCGAGGCGCTCGCTCGCCTGTCCGCGAAGCAACGCGCGGCCGTCGTGCTCCGCGATTCCTTCGGCTTCACGTACGAGGAGATCGCCCGGATCGCCCGTATGCCGGTCGGAACGGCCAAGTGCTACGTGCATCGGGGGCGCGCGCGGTTGCGCGTCGCCCTCGAGGAGCACACGAGGGCGTGAGCCTCGCGCCTCCGCTCGGGCGGCGGGAGATCGAGGAAATCCTCCCGCACCGCGACCCCTTCCTCCTTCTCGACGAGGTGACCGAGATCGAACCCGGCGTGCGGGTCGTCGCGCGCAAGCGCGTCCGCGACGACGAGTGGTACCTGGCGGGCCACTTTCCAGGCCGGCCTATCATGCCCGGCGTCCTCATGGTCGAGGCGATGGCGCAGACCGGCGCCGTCGCCGTGCTCTCCGACGAGGCGAACCGCGGCAAGCTCGCGCTCTTCGCCGGGATCGACGACGTCCGTTTCAAGCGAATCGTCCAGCCCGGGGACGAGCTCGAGCTCACCTGCGAGGTCGACCGCCTTCGCGGCCCGGTCGGCCGCGGGAAGGCGACGGCGACCGTGGGCGGAGAGCTGGCCGTTCGGGGCACGCTCACCTTCGCGATCGCGGACATCGAGAGCGCGTGATAGCGAACGTCTCAGGGAACGGCATCGCCGTCGGCATCACGGGGATCGGGGCGTACGCCCCCGAGCGCGTGCTTACGAACGCCGACCTCGAGCGGATGGTGGACACCTCCGACGAGTGGATCGAGACGCGAACGGGGATCCGAGAGAGGCGCATCGCCGAGCCGGACCAGGCCGCGAGCGACCTTGCCCTGCCGGCCGCCCGGCAGGCGCTGGAAGACGCGGGCGTGGCCGCGGAGGACCTCGACCTCGTCGTCGTGGCCACGGCCACGCCCGACATGCTCTTCCCGGCCACCGCCGCCATCGTCGCCGACGAGCTCGGCGCCAAGCGGGCTGCCGCCTACGACCTCCTCGCCGGCTGCACGGGCTTCGTGTACGCGCTCTCCCAGGCGTACGGCGCGATCGCCACGGGCCTGTCCAAGCAGGCGCTCGTCGTCGGCACGGAGGCGCTCTCGAAGATCACGAACTGGCAGGACCGCTCGACGTGCATCCTCTTCGGGGACGGAGCGGGTGCGGCCGTCGTGGAGCCTGTCGCCGAGGGCGGGATCCTGGGCTTCGAGCTGGGCGCGGACGGCTCGGGCGGCCCCGACCTCTGCATTCCCGCCGGAGGGTCGCGCACGCCGGTCACGGCCGACGCCCTCGAGCAAGAGCTCCAGTTCATCAGGATGCGCGGCCAGGAGGTCTTCCGCTTCGCCACCCGCGTGATGGTCACCTCGGCGGAGGAGCTCCTCGCCGAATGCGGCGCGGGCGTCGAGGACGTCGACCTCTACGTCCCACACCAGGCGAACAAGCGGATCATCGACCACGCGGTCAAGAACCTGGGCCTCGCCTCGGAGCGGGTCTTCATGAACATCGACCGCTACGGGAACACCTCCTCGGCCTCGATCCCCCTCTGCCTCGCCGAGGCGCGGGACCAGGGGCTCCTGGAGGACGGCACGCGCGTCCTCATGAGCGCGGTCGGGGCCGGCCTCACCTGGGGCTCGGCCTACATGACGTGGACGAACGGGAGGCCGGAGAGATGAAGGTCGCGTTCTGCTTTCCGGGGCAGGGCTCGCAGGACGTCGGCATGGGACGGGCGATCGCCGAGCGCTTCCCCGAGGCGCGGGCCGTTTACGACGAGGCCTCGGAGGCCGTGGGCTTCGACGTCGCCCGCCTCTGCTTCGAGGGCTCGCTCGAGGACCTGACCCGCACCGAGCTCCAGCAGCCGGCGCTGGTCGCGACCTCGATCGCCTGCCTGCGGGCCGTGGAGACGGCCGGCGTTCGGCCGGACTTCGTGATCGGGCACTCGGTGGGGGAGTACTCGGCGCTGGTCGCCGCCGGCGCCCTCTCCACGCCCGAGGCCGTCGCGCTCGTCCGCGAGCGCGGCGAGGCGATGGCGGAAGCGGCTCGGGAGAAGCCCGGCGCCATGGCGGCCGTTCTCGGTCTCGAAGACGGCGTCGTCGAGGAGCTCTGCTCGGGCATTGACGGCGTCTGGCCTGCGAACTACAACTGCCCGGGCCAGATCGTCGTCTCGGGCGAGAATGCGGCCGTCGACCGCCTGATCTCGGAGGCGGCGTCGCGCGGGGCGCGGAAGACGGTCAAGCTGCGGGTGAGCGGTGCGTTTCACAGCCCCCTGGTGGCGCGGGCGGCAGAGCGCCTGGAGCCGGCGCTGGCGCGCGCCTCGTGGCGCGATCCTTCGCCGCCCTTCATGTCGACGGTGACCGCGCGCATCGAGGACGCCCAGCGGATGGCGGCGCTCCTCGTCGACCAGCTCACGGGCCCGGTGCGCTTTACCCAGGCGGTGAGAGGGCTCGTGCGCGACGGAGTCGGCGTCTTCGTCGAGATCGGGCCCGGCCAGGTGCTCTCGGGGCTGCTGCGCCGCTGCGACCGCTCGCTCCGCACGATCTCCGTCGGCGAGCCGGAATCCCTCTCCAGGCTCGGGGAGACGCTCTCCGCTGCCTGACTTCGCGTCCCTCGAGGGCAAGGTCGCACTCGTCACCGGAGGCTCGAAGGGGATCGGGGCCGCTATCTGCCGCGAGCTCGGCGGCGCAGGGGCGCGCGTGGCCGTCAACTACCGCTCGGGCAAGGAGGGCGCCGAGGAGGTCGCCGGCGAGATCGGAGGCGTGGCCCTGCATGGGGACGTGGCCGACCCGACCGAGGCCCAGGCGCTGGTGGAGCGCGTGGAGTCCGAGCTCGGCGACGTCGACCTCCTCGTCAACAACGCCGGCGTGACGCGCGACACCCTCATCGCGCGGATGAGCGACGAGGACTGGCAGCTCGTCGTCGACACGAACCTGCGGGGAAGCTTCAACACGTGCCGGGCGGTCGTCCGGAAGATGCTCCGCCGTCGCTCGGGCGCGATCGTGAACCTGACGAGCGTCGTCGGCCTGCGGGGAAACCCGGGACAGGCGAACTACGTTTCCTCCAAGGCGGGCGTCATCGGCCTGACAAAGGCGCTGGCGCGCGAGCTGGGCACGCGCGGCGTACGCGTGAACGCCGTCGCCCCGGGCTACATCGACACCGAGCTGACCCAGGTGCTGCCGGAGAAGGCCCGCGAGGCGATCCTCGCCAACACCCCCCTCGCGCGGCTCGGCGAGCCGGAGGACGTGGCCCGTGCGGTACGCTTCCTCTGCTCTGACGAGGCCTCGTTCGTGACGGGCGAGGTGCTGCTCGTCGACGGCGGACTGGGGATGTGACATGAGCTCGCAGAACGGACGCAAGCGGGTCGTGATCACCGGGATCGGCGCGGTCACGCCCCTCGGGAACGACGCCGAGACCTTCTGGGAGAACCTCGTCGCGGGCCAGGGCGGCGCGGCGCCGATCACCCAGTTCGACCCCGACGGGTTCGCCGTCAGCTTCGCCTGCGAGCTGAAGGACTTCGATCCAACCGTCTGGATCGAGCACCGGAAGGCTCGCCGCATGGATCGCTTCGCCCAGATGATCCTCGCCGCCGCGCGCATGGCGGAAGAGGACTCCGGTATCGACATCGAGGCCGAGACGGAGCGGACCGGCGTCTCCGTGGCGACGGGGATCGGCGGCCTCAAGAGCTTCCAGGACTGCTACAACCAGCTGCTGGAGCGCGGGCCGGACCGGATCAACCCGCTCTCCATCCCGGCGATCATCCCGAACATGGGCGCTGCCTGGGTCTCGATGGAGCTGGGGACGCGCGGCCCGCTGAGCTCGGAGTGCACGGCCTGCGCGGCGTCCAACATGGCGATCGGGGGCGCGCTGGACTCGATCCGGCTCGGTCGAGCGGACGTGATGCTCGCGGGCGGAACCGAGGCGGGGATCACCAAGGTCGGGATCGGCGGCTTCGGCGCCATGAGGGCGCTGTCCCGGCGGAACGGGGATCCGGAGAAGGCGAGCCGACCCTTCGACGCCGAGCGTGACGGGTTCGTCATGGGCGAGGCGGGGGCGATCCTCGTCCTCGAGGAGCTCGAGCATGCCAAGAAGCGGGGCGCGAAGATCTACGCAGAGCTCGCCGGCTACGGGCTCTCCTCGGACGCGCAGCACATCACCGAGCCCGACCCGACCGGGCGCCACCCCGCGCGGGCGATGGCGATGGCGCTGGCCGACGCAGATGTCTCTCCCGACGAGATCGACTACATCAACGCGCACGGCACCTCCACGCCGCTCGGCGACGCGAGCGAGACCCGCGTGATCAAGATCGCGCTCGGCGACGAGAAGGCGCGCAAGACGCCGATCTCCTCCACCAAGGGCGCGACCGGGCACACGCTCGGCGCCTCCGGGGCGATCGAGGCGATCATCTCCACGCTCGCCGTCCAGCGAGACGTCGTGCCGCCGACGATCAACTACGAGGTGCCCGATCCCGAGTGCGATCTCGACTACATCCCGAACGAGGCGCGCGAGTGGAAGACCGAGATCGCGCTCTCGAACAACTTCGGCTTCGGCGGCCACAACGCCTGCTTGGTGATTCGGAAATTCCGCTGACGCGGAATTCCCGATGAGGTGGGCCACCTTCGACTGCTACGGCACCCTGGTCGACTGGAGCGCCGGCATCGCGGGTGAGCTCGTCCGCCTCTGGCCCGAGGCGGACGCTGCCGAGCTGCTCGTGCGCTACCACGAGGTGGAGCCGCGAGTGCAGATGGGGCGGTCGCTCCCGTACCGTGAGGTCTTGCGGGAGTCGCTGCGGCTCCTCGCCGATCACGAGGGACTGGCGCTCGGCCGCGACTGCGAGTACGCGCTCGCGGATTCGCTTCCGTCGTGGCCGGTCTTTCCTGACGTGCCGGGGGCGCTCGCCGAGCTCCGCGGCCGCGGCTGGCGGCTCGCAGTGCTCTCGAACACCGATCCGGATCTCCTCTCCGGCTCGCTCGCCGCGATCGGCGTCCCGTTCGATCTCGCGATCACCGCGGCCGAGGCCGGCTCCTACAAGCCCGCCCACGGGCACTGGCAGCGCTTCCGGGCGGAGAGCGACGCCGACCCCGCCCGGCACGTGCACGTGGGCGCGAGCCCGTACCACGACCTGGCCCCGGCTGCCGAGCTCGGCCTGGTCGCCGTCTGGATCAACCGTCTCGGAGAGGAGAGCGAGCTTCCGCGTGCCGCCGAGCTACCCGATCTCGCCGGTCTTCCGGACGCCCTGGACGGCTTGGTTCCGGCCGGTACCCTCTGAGGCGTGTCGCGGCTCCGTGCCCGTTGCCCCGACTGCCGGACCTTGACGGCGGTCGCGCTCGACGGCGAGTACGAGTGCCACTCGTGCGGCCGGACCTGGGGCGCCGGGCTCGTACGAGTGCCCCGCGCGTGGGGCGAGGGCGGGGAGTGCATGGCCGAGGCTGCGTTCCTGCCGCTCCCCTATCCGGAGGCGGCGGTCATCGACGAGGAGACGCTCACCGAGCAGAGCCTGGCGCTCGCGGCGGCACTCCCTGCGCGGCCGCTCGTCCTCGGGGGCTGCTGCTGCGCCCATGTCGGCGCAGTCGAGGGCCTCGCCACGCGTCACGACCGCCTGGGCGTCGTCTGGCTCGACGCCCACGGTGACCTCAACACGCCCGAGACGTCTCCCAGCGGGAACCAGTGGGGGATGCCACTGCGGATGCTCCTGGACTCGGGGACGGTCCATCCGGCGGACGTCGTCCTCGTCGGCGCTCGCAACCTCGATCCGCCCGAGAAGGAGTTCATCGCAGCGAGCGGGCTCCGAACGGGAGAGACGGGCCTGGCGGAGGCGCTCGAGCAGGTCGACGCCGTCTACGTGGCCCTGGACTGCGACGTGCTCGACCCGGACGACGAGATCCACTCCTTCATGCCGGAGCCGGGCGGCCTGACCCTCCCCGAGGCGGCTTCCATCCTCAAGCAGGTGGCAGCCGCCCGGCCGCTGGCCGGCGCGGGCCTGAGCGGTCTCGCTCCCGCCCCCGGAAACTCGCCGCCGCTCGCTCGACTCGCGGCCGCGCTCGGCATCTAGACCGGACGCTCGACATCTGGACGAGACGCTTAAGATAGGCCGGTCATGACGAGCCGGATCGACGTCTCCATCGAGAACCGGGGTCCGGCTGAGCCGGAAGGCGAGGGCAAGAAGCATCCGAACACCTGCCCTCGGTGTCACTCCCACTACCGGGACGACGAGCTCGCGGAGACGCTCCGCGTCTGCCCGCAGTGCGCGCACCACTTCCCGGTTCGGGCCCGCGAGCGGGTCGAGCAGCTGGCCGACGGCGGCACCTTCGTCGAGGAGGACGCCGGCCTGCGCTCGGCCGACCCGCTCGGGTTCTTCGACTTGCGGGCCTACACCGAGCGGCTTGCGGAGGCCGAGGTCGCCACCGGTCTCGGCGACGCCCTCATCGCGGGCGCCGCGGCGATCGAGCGACGGCCGTGCGAGCTCGCCGTCATGGATTTCGCCTTCATGGGCGGGTCGATGGGGAGCACGGTCGGAGAGAAGTTCGTGCGAGCCTGCGAGCGGGCCGCGAGCCGAGGCGTGCCGCTCGTGTCCGTGACCGCCTCGGGCGGCGCACGCATGCAGGAGGGGATCCTCTCGCTCATGCAGCTTCCGAAGACCGTGTGCGCGGTGGACGAGCTCCGCGAGGCGCGCTCGCCGTTCATCTCGGTGATGACGCATCCCACGACCGCGGGCGTGACGGCGAGCTTCGCCAGCCTGGGCGACTTCATCATCTCGGAGCCGGGCGCGCTCCTCGCCTTCACGGGCCCGAGGGTCGTGCAGCAGACGATCCGCGAGAAGCTGCCCGAGGACTTCGGGCTCGCCGAGTCGAACGCCCGCTTCGGCCACGTCGACGCGATCATCCCTCGAGCCGAGTTGCGTCCCTTCGTGGGCCGCCTGCTCTCCCTGTTCTCGCGCGATGGCGGCTGAGGGCTCCCCCGGCCAGGCCGAGCAGCTGCGCATGCGCGAGCGGCTGGCGAAGCTGCGCGATCTCCCGCTCCTCCGAGGGGTCGGCGTCTCCGGAGAGGTGCGCCGCCTCGAGCGCCAACTCGAACGGATCGAGGCGGAGCCAAGTGCGGACGAGGTCTGGCGCGCAGTCGAGCTGGCCCGCCACCCGGATCGCCCCTACACGCTCGACTACGTCGAGCGGATCTGCGACGACTTCATCGAGCTTCACGGCGACCGCTCCGTGTCCGACGACCGGGCGATCGTCGCCGGTCTCGCCAGCTTCCGCGGCCGTACGATCGCGATCGCCGGCCACCAGAAGGGCCGCGAGATCCGCGAGCGTGTTGATCGGAACCACGGCATGGCTCATCCAGAGGGCTACCGCAAGGCGATGCGGGCGATGGAGCTCGCCGACAGGCACGGCTTTCCCTTCCTCACGCTCGTCGACACGCTGGGGGCCTTCCCCGGCGTGACGGCCGAGCAGCGGGGCCAGGGCGGCTGGCTCGCGCGCTGTCAGCTCGCGATGGCTCGACTCCGCTCGCCGTCGATCGCCTGCATCATCGGGGAGGGCGGCTCGGGAGGCGCCGTGGCGCTGGCCGTCGCCGACCGAGTGCTCATGCAGGAGAACGCGGTCTACTCGGTGATCACGCCGGAGGGCTGCGCCGCCATCCTCTGGCGGGACGCAGGCGAGGCTCGGCGGGCGGCGGCCGCGCTCAAGCCCGATGCGGCCCACTGTCTCGAGCTCGGCGTCATCGACGGCATCGTGCCGGAGCCTGCAGACGGGGCGCAGGCCGACCACGACGAGACCGCCCGCCTCCTCGGCGAGCACGTCGCGACAGTCCTCGCGGAGCTGGAAGGACAGGAAGCCGACGAGCGCCGGCGGGAGCGGCACCGTAAGTTCCGGAGAATGGGCCTCTACCTCGAGTAGAGGTTCCGGGTTAGGCAATCCACAGCGTCCACAGGGTTATCCCCCGCGCCTCGGCGACCTTTCCACCGCCCCCGGAAAGCCTTGAGGCCGGCGAGAACACCGGCCTCAAGTGCCAACCCCCCCGGTCGGCAGAGAAGTTCAGGGCCGCTTCTACCCGACCTCGGTGCGGCTAAACCTCGCTCCGCCGAAGGCTCCGGGAAGGCATCCTTACGCGCGTGGGCAAGCTGACAGAGTACGAGCGCAAGCGCGACCGCAAGACGACTCCCGAGCCTTTCGCCGGAGGGCGAGCACGGGGCAAGGAGCCCGAGCCGATCTTCGTCGTCCAGCGGCACGACGCCCGCCGCCTCCACTACGACTTCCGGCTCGAGCGCGACGGCGCGCTCGCGAGCTGGGCGGTTCCCAAGGGGATCCCCCTCGAGCCCGGTCAGCGCCATCTCGCCGTCCACGTCGAGGACCACCCGCTCGAGTACGCGACCTTCGAGGGCGAGATCCCCGCGGGTCAGTACGGCGCCGGCACGGTGGAGATCTGGGACCACGGGAGCTATCAGCTCCTCGAGGAAAAGAAGGACGGCGGCCTCACCGTTCGACTCGCCGGGGACCGACTGCGGGGGACCTGGACGCTCGTGCCCGCGAAGCTGGACGGCGACCCGAAGAACTGGCTCATGATCAGGAAGCGAGACGAGTCCGCCCCGGCGCCGAAGCGAGGGAGCTCGGAGTACGTGCCGATGCTGGCGACGCTTGCATCCGAGGTGCCGAGGGGAACGGGGTGGCTCTTCGAGGTGAAGTGGGACGGGTATCGTGCGATCGCCCGCGTCGCGGGCGGCGAGGCGACGCTCACCAGTCGGCGCGGCAACGATCTGACCGGGCGCTTCCCGGAGGTCGCGAGGGCGATCGGCCGCGCGGCGAAGTCGCCCGACTGCGTGCTCGACGGCGAGGTCTGCGCCCTCGACGAAGGCGGGCGGTCGAGCTTCTCCGTCATGCAGCAGGGCTCGGGCCCGCTCGTGTTCTACGCCTTCGACGTGCTCGAGGAGGACGGCCAGCCCCTCCTGGAGCGTCCGCTGGCGGAGCGGCGCGAGCGGCTCGAGAAGCTGCTCGACCTCCGCAACCAGACGGTACGCCTCTCGGAAGCCTTCGAGGACGGGCGGGCCCTCTACGAGGCGGCGAAGGAGCAGAGGCTCGAAGGCGTGATCGCCAAGCGGGCCGACTCGCGCTACCAGCCCGGGAAGCGGACGCGCGAGTGGCTGAAGGTGAAGACCCACGGCCGCCAGGAGTTTCTCATCGCCGGATACAGCAAGGGGCAGGGGCGCCGCTCGGGCCGGCTCGGCTCGCTCGTCCTCGCGGTCAACCGCGGTGGCGAGCTCTCCTACGCGGGTAACTGCGGCACCGGGTTCACGGACGAGGAGATCGACAAGCTCATGCGCAAGCTGCGCCCGCTCGAGCGCAAGAGCCCGCCTTTCGCCGTCGTTCCCAAGATGCCGAAGGTGCGGAAGGGCGACGTCGTCTGGGTGACGCCCAAGCTCGTCTGCGAGGTCGAGTTCGCCGAGTGGACGCACGACGGCCGTCTGCGGGCGCCGTCGTACAAGGGGCTCCGGGAGGACAAGGCGCCGGAGGAGGTTCGCCGGGAGCAGCCTCTGGCCGCGGAGGTGCGGCGAGGACGGCGCCTGCTCAAGCTCTCCAACCTGGACAAGGTTTTCTGGCCCGAGGAGGGCATCACGAAGGGGGATCTCCTCTCCTACTACCGCGAAGTCGCGGCGGTCCTCGTCCCGCATCTGAAGGACCGGCCGTTCACGATGAAGCGCTACCCCGACGGCTGGCAGGGAGATCACTTCTTCCAAAAGGACGCGCCCGGCCATATGCCTGAGTGGATCCCGCGGCGCCCCTTCAACGTCTCCACTCGGGAGACGCCCCGTCGCAGGCGGCGCATCGAGGTTCCGCTCGTCAACGACGAGCTCGCCCTCCTCTGGATGGTGAACATGGGCTGCATCGACATGAACACCTGGTACTCGCGCGTCGACCGGCCCGAGCGGCCCGACTGGGTGCTCTTCGACCTCGACCCCTCGCCGGACGTCGGCTTCCGCGAGACGGTGCGGGTGGCGCTGCTCGTGAAGGAGGTGCTCGACGCGCTGGGCCTGGCCAGCTTCCCCAAGACGAGCGGTGCGGACGGCTTCCACGTCCTCGTGCCGGTGGAGCGGAGGCACACCTACGACGACACCCGCGAGTTCGCCGAGATCGTCGCCGGCACGCTTGCGCGCCTGCACCGGGGGCTCGTGACGACCGAATGGTCGAAGTCCAAGCGGCGGGGCGTGCTCGTGGACGCGAACCAGAACGGGGAGGGGAAGACGATCGCCTCGGTCTACTCCGTTCGGCCCCGGGCCGGCGCACCGGTCTCGACGCCCCTTCGCTGGGAGGAGGTGAGCGAGCAGCTTGACCCGCGGGACTTCACCATGGACGTCGTCCTCGCCCGCGTGGAGCGGGAGGGCGACCTCTTCGAGGGCGTGCTCCGGACGAGGCAATCGCTCGGCGAGGCACTGCGGAGGCTCGCGTGAGGCTCGACGACGCGGTCTCGACGCTCGACGCGTACTTCCGCGTCCCCGAGGTGGAGAACGACGACTGGTCGGAGACCTACGAGGAGCTCTACCCGGAGCCGTACTGGCGCGAGTTCGCCGAGCCGGGCTACGGGGGCCGCTGGAACGGGCTGCTCGTGCGAGGAGGGGACGAGGTCGAGTGCGCGGTCACGTGCGTCTTCCCTTCCGACTCGATCGTCGCGTCGCTGCCGCCGCGGACGCTCCTCTTCTCGGAGCACCCGATCGCCTTCGAGGACGACGTGGAGGGCTTCGCTCCGCTCGGCCGCGAGACGTTCGAGCGCATGAAGGCGGAGCAGATCGCCTTCTACCACGTCCATGCGCCCCTCGACATGCATCCGGAGGTCTCTCCCTCGCGGCTCGTCGCCGAGGGTCTCGGGCTCACCGGGATCGAGGAGTACTACCCGATCGCTGACGGGATCCCGGGCGGAGCGGCGGTCGCCGGCGACAGCCGGCTGACGCTCGACGGCCTGGCCGCCCGGCTCCGCGAGGTGCTCGGCGCGGAGATCCCGGTGGACGTCCTCAGCCGTCCGCGCGAACGGGCCGGGCGCGTGGCCGTGGCCGCGGGAGGCGGCGCCGAGGCCGACATCCTCACGGCGTCGCTCGAGCGCGGCTGCGAGACGTTCGTGACCGGGAACGCCGCGACGCGGTGCCGGCTGGACTTCGTCCAGGAGGGAGTGCGCGCTTTTCGCTCACAGTCAGACGAGGCCGGCGTCGCCGTCGTGGACGGAACCCACTACGGGCTGGAGAAGCCGCCCCAGCTCGCCATGGTCGGCTGGTTCGAGCGGCTGGGGCTTCCCGCCGAGTTCAGGCCGGGCCGGCCGGAGCGGGCCGCCTGAGGAACTCCCACTTGCGCCCGATCGGCACGAAGCCGAGCCGGGCGTAGAGCTCCTTGGGCCAGTCGCGGTCGTCGGCGACGAGGAAGACGAAATCGTGGCCGCCCGCGAGCGCTTCCTCCACGGCGTGGAGGACGACGGCGCTGGCGTAGCCCCGTCCGCGGGACTCGGGGCTCGTCACGACGTCCTCGACCTGGGCGGTGCTTCCGTCTGAGTAGAGGTCGGCGGCGCTCACGACCTCGCCGTCCTCTCGCACCGCGAAGTGGCGGGCGTGGCCCGCCTCGGCGACCCGGCGGCTGGAGTCCAGGACGATCCGCACCGTCCCCTCGCTGTCGGCCCATGGCTCGGCGGCGGCGACCCGCTCCCGCAGCGGACGCTGGGCCTCGCCGTCCACCTCCTCGACGATCGCCGTTCCGGCTCCGCGCTCGCCGGGTCCGCTCCACGCCATGACGACGAACCGGTTCGCCTCCCAGCCGAGCCCGCGGAAGCCCGCCTCCAGGCGGGCGCCCGCCTTCTCGTCTTCGACCACGACGCGGCGATGCTGGCGGCCCGCCCCGCCCTGGAGTCGCTCGGCCTCCGCGGCGAGAGCCTCGGCGGTGGCTCCCCTCGGCTCGTCCACCCGCAGGACGTTCAAGTCCCAGACGGAGCGGAAGGTGTCGTCGAAGATCGCTCGGCCGAAGCGAAAGGGCACGATCCGCTCGGCGCAGCGCTCGCGGAGGGCGTCCTCGAAGGCCACGGCCCTGCGGAGATCGGGAGCCACCTCTTCTTAGACTGCCACGCCGAGCGAGAGCGCCGTCTCACGGCCGAGCACGCGCTCCAGGGCCGCGACGCAACCCGCGTCGAAGGCCGCGTTCGTCTCCTCGCGCAAGAGGGCCATCGCCCGCTCGTGACTCCAGGCCGGCCGGTAGACCCGAACGGAGAGGAGGGCGTCGTAGACGTCGCAGACGGCGAGGATGCGAGTCTCGAGGTCGAGCTCCTCGGCGCAGCGCCCGCGCGGATAGCCCTTCCCGTCCAGCCGCTCGTGGTGGTCGAGCACGAGGCGCCGCACCGCGTCGGAGAAGCCGCCCAGCTCGCCGAGGAGGCGATGGCCCCACTCGGGGTGGCGCTGGATGACCGCGAACTCGGCTTCGTCGAGCGACCCGGGCTTCTTGAGGATCTCGTCCGGGACGGAGAGCTTTCCGATGTCGTGGAGCAGCCCGCCGGTCGCCAGGTTGCGAAGGCGGTTCGGCGCGAGCCCGAGCTCCTCGCCCACCTGCACGGCTCTCATGGCCACCCGGCGGGTGTGCTCCTCGGTGTACTCGTCCTTCTCGGCCAGCCGGACCATGAGGGCGCGCACACGCGCGCCGAGGAACGCTTCCTCTGCGGAGACCAGCTCTCCGGCACGCGGTCCGCCGGTGAGCGAGCGTGACGGCGTCCCGCGGTAGAGGTCGGCCGCAACGGGGATCCCGACGAGCAGGATTCCGACGAGCTCGAAGGCGTGGCCCAGCCACCAGCCGAGGTCCTGGAAGTCGAGGATGAGCGCCGCGCCGAGAGCTGCGCCGAGGAAGGCCAGCCCGAAGACGACGAGCAGGTCGGCGCGACGACGCGTCAGGAGGTAGGTGTTCACCGCCCGCAGGCCGAGGAAGGCGTAGAAGAGGAGCCCGACCGCAAGCGCTGCGAGTGCCTCGGCGCTGGCCGGTTCCGGGACAGAGGGCACCACGCTGGGAACCAGCATCCCGACCGTCCCGACGAGCGCGACCGCGGCGAGGAGCGATGCCTGGAGCACGAGCAGCCTCTTGACGTTCTGCGGGCGGCGGAGCGAAGGAAGCGCGGTGAGGGCGAGGACGACGCCGCCGAGGGGCAGCGTGGCTCCTCCGGTGAAGGAGACGAGGCCGTTGAACTCGACGAGGACCCCGGGGCTCGCGAGCCCGTGGAGCGCGAGCAGCGCGGCCATGACCGAGAACGCGGTGCCGACGATCACGGTGCGGGCGTCCTCGCGCCGTGCGCCCACGACCGTGAGGGCGAGGGCTGCGGCCGTGGCTGCGAAGGCCGTGGCTCCGACAGCCCAGAAGTGCACGACGCTCGAGATGTGCACCTCCTCCCGGCCGAGGAAGTGGAGCGTCGCTGCCGGCAGGGTCGCCCCCGCGGCGCAGAGGGCGAGCGCCGGGGCGATACGCGCGCCGACGGTGCTTTTCATGAGAACCTGTATCGGCGCGAGTAGGGCCGCGGTTTACGGTTTCCTGCCGAGCCCTATCATCGGCCCGTGCCTCAGATCGCGGTCATCGGAAGCGGCCCCGAGTGGATCGACCGCGCTGCGAGCCCGGCCGAGCGGTCGAGCTCGCGCTGAGACTGACCGGCGCCTAGGCCCCGGGCTCAGCGGGTCTCCGCCAGCCGGCGCTCCAGGAAGGTTCGCTCCACGGGGCTCGTCGCGAGCTCGAGCGCGCGCTCGTAGGCCACAGCCGCCTCCGCCCGTCGCCCGCAGCGCCTGAGGAGATCGGCGCGGGTCGCGTGGAGGAGGTGGTAGCCGTCCAGGCCCTCGATCCGGTCGACGAGGAGGAGACCGCTCTCGGCGCTTGAGCTCATGGCCACGGCGACGGCGCGGTTCAGCTCGACGACCGGGGAGGGATGCAGGGCGGCGAGCTGCCCGTAGAGCTCCGCGATCCGCGACCAGTTGGTCTCGTCCGCGTGCGCGGCCTCGACGTGGACGGCCGCGATCGCCGCCTGCAGGGCGTAGGGGCCGGGCGGCGCCAGGGCGAGTGCCCGCCCCAAGACCCGCCTGCCTTCCTCGATCCGCGCCTGGTCCCACCGCTCCCGGTCCTGCTCCTCGAGGAGGACGAGCTCCCCGGCGGCCCCGGTCCGCGCCGGACGGCGGGCGTCGTGCAGAAGCATGAGCGCCAGGAGCCCGAGGGGCTCGTGCTCGTCCGGCATCGAGACCGCGAGCAGCTTGGCGAGGCGGATCGCCTCGTCACAGAGGTCGGTGCGCACGAGCTCGTCGCCGTCCGTCGAGGTGTAGCCCTCGTTGAAGACGAGATAGAGGACCGCGAGCACGGAGCGGAGGCGCTCGGGAAGGGCATGGTCGGCCGGGACCGACAGCGGGATCCCTGCGTCACGGATCTTCCGCTTGGCGCGGACGAGGCGCTGGGCGAGGGCCGGCTCGGAGACGAGAAAGGCGTGCGCGATCTCGTCCGTCGAGAGGCCGCCGACCATTCGCAGCGTCAGCGGCACGCGCACGTCGACGGGGAGCGCCGGGTGGCAGCACGCGAACATCAGCGCCAGGCGCTCGTCGGGAAGCGAGCTCTCGTCGTCCGGCAACGGCACGTCCTCCAGGCGGGCCAGGAGCTCCGTCTTGTGCGCCAGAGTTCGCTCACGGCGCAGGCGGTCGATCGCCCGGTTGCGGGCGACCGTCAGGATCCACGCGCCCGGGTTGCGAGGCGCTCCTTCCGGCCAGCGCTCGAGCGCGGCTGCGAACGCATCCTGCACCGCGTCTTCCGCGAGGGCCAGGTCGCCCGTGGCGCGTGCCAGCACGGCGACCGAGCGCCCCCACTCCTCGCGGAAGACGCGCGCGAGCTCCAAGGCTCAGCCCGCGATTGTCAGGAGCCGACCTCGGCCGTGAAGACCATGACCGGTCGCACCTCGATCGAGCCGTAGGGAGCGGACGGGATTTTCGCGGCCCAGCGGAGCGCCTCCTCCTCGCTCTCCACGTCGATCACGTAGTAGCCGCCCAGCTGCTCCTTCGTCTCCGCGAAAGGCCCGTCGGTCACGAGCTGCTCGCTCTCGCGCAGACGCACGGTCTTGGCCGACTGGGTGGGGTGGAGCGCCTCGCCTGCGACGTGCACGCCCGCGTCCTCGAGCTCCTTCGTGTAGGCCCACCACTGGTCCAGGCTCTCCTTCTGCTCGGCCTCGCTCATCTGGGCGAACTGCTCGTTCTGGGTCTGCTCGTCCCCGTAGATGAGAAGCAAGTACTGCATGTGGTCCTCCTTTGGTCGGGTACGACTGTACGACGAACGGCTCCGCCGGAAATCGACAGCTATTCGGCGAGCATGCGGCGGAGCAGTGTCAGAGCGCCCTCCTTGTCCAGGAACTCGTTCAGGTTCCCGCACTTGGGAGACTGGACGCAGGAAGGGCAGCCGTCCGCGCACGGGCACCCGGCGAGCAGGCGCTCGGTGTCCGCCACCCAGCCCTGGAGCTCGTCGTAGCCGCGGCGCGCAATGCCGACGCCGCCCGCGTGACCGTCGTAGACGAACACGGTCGGTCGGCCCGTCTGGAAGTGCAGGTTCGTCGAGAGGCCGCCGATGTCCCAGCGGTCGCACATGGCCCAGAGCGGGAGGAGCGCGATCATGGCGTGCTCGGCCGCGTGGAGGGAGCCGAGCAGGCGCGGCAGCGCCTCCAGGCCCTCGAGCATCCAGGGCTCCGGGAGATACCAGACCGCCTCCGTCTCGAACGAGGTCTCAGGGAGGTCAAGTGGCACGAGGTCGAGAGTCGCTCCGTCCCGAATTGCCTTCTTCTGGTACGCGACCACCTGCTCCGTCACGCTCACGCGCCCGAAGAAGGCTTCCATGCCCAGGCGTCGGCTCGCCGTGAGCTCCTCCTCGATCGCGGTCGTCGTCTCCTTCTTGGCCTGCGTGTAGTACTCGTCGGCGAAGGGCTCGACGAGGGCGGTGCGCGCCGCGAGGTCGAGGGCGAGCACCCGGTACGACTCGCCCAGGTGAAGATAGACCGCGCCCTCGTGCACCGTGCCGTAGGCGCGCTCCCGCTCCACGACGCCGAGGACGGAGCCGGTCTCGGCCTCGACCACCGCCACGGACTCCGCGCTCGTGGAGCGAAGCCCGAAGCGCCCGGCCGGGTAGTCGCGCCCGGCCCAGACGAAGCCCGCCCGAGTCCGCTTCAGCTCGCCTCGCTCGGCGAGCGCCTCCGCCCGCTCGAGCGCGGGGTCGCCGAGCACCGCGCGGTCACGATCGTCGAGCGGCGCCTCGAAGGCCGCCGCACGAACGTGGCCGTCGAGGATCCGCGGGTTGGCATGGTCGAGGATGGCCGCCTCCACGCGGCGCCCCATCAGCGTCTCCGGCTCGCGCATGAAGAACTGGTCGAGCGCGTCCTCGCTCGCCACGAGAACGGCGAGCCCGTGGCCCCGCCGGCCGGCCCTGCCCCACTGCTGGCGCAGGCTCGCGACGGTCCCCGGAAAGCCGACCGAGATCGCGCAGTCCAGCAGTCCGATGTCGATTCCGAGCTCGAGCGCGTCGGTCGCCGTCACCCCCAGGAGCTCCCCCTCCACGAGCCGCCGCTCGATCTCACGCCGCTGCGCGGGTGTGTAGCCGGCGCGGTAGGGGGAGAGGCGGTCGGCGAGCTCGGGGACGCGGTCGGCTGCGAAGCGGTGGACGAGCTCCGCCGCCTTGCGGCTCTTCGTGAAGCAGATCGTTCGCAGGCCGCTCGAGACGAGCTCTGCGAGGAGACGCGCGCCCTCGCCGAGCGCGCTGGCGCGGAGCTGGAGCTGCTCGTCGAGCACCGGGGGGTTCCAGAACGCGACGGTGCGCGCGGCGCGCGGGGCGCCCTCCTCCGCGACGACCGTGACCTCCAGGCCGAGCAGCGAGGAGACGAGCTCGCCCGGATTGGCGATCGTCGCCGAGGCGAGGAGGAACTGCGGGTCCGCCCCGTAGATCCGGGCCGCGCGCCGCAGGCGCCGCAGGACGTTCCCGACGTGCGACCCGAAGACGCCGCGGTAGACGTGCGCCTCGTCCACGACCACGTAGCGGAGGTTCTGGAGGACGTCGCCCCAGCGGTCGTGGTGCGGAAGGACGCCCACGTGGAGCATGTCCGGGTTCGTGAGGATGACGTTGGCCCACTTGCGGATCTGCCAGCGGCGCTCGCTCTCCGTGTCTCCGTCGTAGATGGCCGCCTTCAGGCGTGGAAGGCGGAAGCCGGCGAGCGCGCGGGCCTGATCCTGCGCGAGCGCCTTCGTGGGATAGAGGTAGAGCGCCCGCGACTTCGGCTCGGCCGCGAGAGCGTCGAGAACCGGGAGGTTGAACGCGAGCGTCTTCCCGCTCGCGGTGCCGGTGGCGACGACGACGTGTTCCCCGCCCGCCGCGGCCGCGTATGCCTCGGCCTGGTGGCGGTAGAGCTCCGTCAGGCCCCGCTCCGCGAGCGCCTCCCGCACCTTCGGGTGCAGCTCGGCGGGAACCTCGGTCGTGACGGCGTCGCGCGCGGGCACCTCCGTCAGGTGCGCGAGCTCCTCACCCTGAAGGAGCCCATCCCAGGTCGTGGTGGCCATGTGCCCGATGCTAGCCTGCCCCACGCGTGATTCCACGCGCGCTCACGATCGCGACGTCCGACTCCGGCGGCGGGGCCGGCATCCAGGCGGACCTGAAGGCGTTCGCCGCCCTCGGCTGCCACGGGATGAGCGCGATCGTCGCCCTGACGGCGCAGAACACGACCGCCGTCACGGCCGTGCACGAGGTGGCGCCGGCGTTCATCCGTGAGCAGCTCGAGGCGCTCTGGCACGACATCGGCGTCGACACGGCGAAGTCGGGGATGCTCTTCAGCGCGCCGATCATCTCGACGGTGGCCGAGTTCCTCGAACAGCATCCGGTACCGCTGGTCGTGGATCCCGTCATGGTTGCCGCGTCGGGTGCGCGGCTCCTGCTCGACGACGCCGTCTCCGTGCTCGTGGAGCGGCTATTCCCGCTCGCCACGGTCGTCACGCCGAACCTGCACGAGGCGTGCGCGCTCGCCGACGTTCCCTACTCGGAGAGCGCGAGCCGCGAGCGTCTGGCCGAGACCATCCACGGCCTGGGCGCGCCCGCAGTCGTGGTGACGGGAGGGCACGGCGAGGAGGCGGTCGACTGGCTCTTCGACGGAAGCCACCATGTCGAGATCCCGGTCGAGCGCCACGGCGACGAGGCGACGCACGGGGCGGGCTGCACGCACTCTGCGAGCCTCGCGGCCCTCCTCGCCCGCGGCGAGACGCTCGAGGACGCCGCCCGGGAGGCGGCCCGGGTCGCCTCGGAGGCCGTCCGCGCCGGCCTTTCGGACCTCGGAGCGGGCTCCGGGCCCGTCGACGTCTTCGGCCTTGAGGCTGTCAGAGCTCGGTGAGGCCGGGCTCCTCGCGGAGCTCGAGCGACGGGGGCTGGCGCGCGGACTCGACTTCGAGGGCGTCTGGGACGGCGAGCGCGCGATCACGCAGGACGTGCTGGTCGAAGACGTCCACTTCCGGCGCGAATGGACATCCTGGCGCGATCTCGGGTACAAGGCCGCCGCCGTCAACCTGAGCGACCTGGCGGCCATGGGCGCCGAGCCTGAAGGCCTCCTCGTCTCCCTCGCTCTTTCGCCCGAGACGTCTGCCGACGAGGTGCTCGAGCTCTACGAGGGCCTGAACGAGCCGGGCGTCCCCGTCGTCGGGGGCGACACCGTTGCGGCGCCCACGGCGTTCGTCGGAGTCACGGCGCTCGGGCGGAGCAGCCGCGTGCCCGGTCGGGCGGGCGCGCGGCCCGGGGACGCGCTGGTCGTGACGGGTCCGCTCGGCGGCTCGGCCGCCGGCCTCTACGCCTTGGAGAACGACCTCCAGGGCTTCGACGAGCTGATCCGCAGGCATCGCCGTCCGCCGCTGCGGCTCGAGGAGGGCCGGCGGCTTGCGACCCTCGCCCATGCGCTCGTCGACGTCTCGGACGGGCTCCTCGCCGACGCGGCGAAGATCGCCGAGCGGTCGGCGTGCCGCCTCGTGGTCGACGTCGAGCGGCTGCCGCTCGCGCCGGGGGTCGCAGACCTGGCGGACCGTCCGTTCTGGACGCTGGGCGAGGACTACGAGCTACTCGCCGCGCTCACTCCGGGCGACGCGGAGGCGAGCGGCTTCCCCGTCGTCGGGCGTTGTGAGAAGGGCTCTGGCGTGGAGCCCGCCGACCCGGGCGGCTGGGACGCGTTCCGCCGCTGCTAGGCGGCGAGCCACCGTTGCCAGGCGCCCTCGTAGTGCGTCTTCGAGCGGGCGCCGATGACGGTCTCCTGAGGCTCCCCGCCCTCGAACAGGATCACGGTCGGGATCGAGAGGATTCCGTAACGGGCCTGGGTGGCGGGGTTCTCGTCGACGTTCAGGGCGACGAACTTGACCCGGTCGCCGTGCTGCGCCGCCATGTCGCTCAGGATCGGGTCGACGACGCGGCAGGGACCGCACCAGGGCGCCCAGAAGTCGACGACGACGGGGCGGTCGGCCCCCAGGACCTCGCTCTCGAAGGTCGCGTCCGCGACCTGCGGCAGATCGGCCATGCCGATGACTGTACCAGCGACTACAGACGGTTCCGGAGCGCCGCCAGGCGCAGCGCCGGAACGCGCACGATCGCCTCGGCGACGATGCCCGGCCCCATCTTCGAGCCTCCTTCGGCCCGGTCGGTGAAGACGATCGGCACCTCGCGGACGGAGAAGCCGGCACGGAGCGCGCGGTAGACGGTCTCGATCTGGAAGGCATAGCCGCGCGAGGAGATGCGCTCGAGCGCGATCGTCTCGAGCACCCGCCGCCGGTAGCACTTGAACCCGCTCGTCGAGTCGCGCACGCCGAGGCCGAGCACGGCCTGCGCGTAGAGGCAGCCCGCTCTGCTGACCACGCGGCGGGCGGCCCTCCAGTTGCGGACGGCCCCGCCGGCGACGTAGCGCGAGCCGAGCGCGACGTCCGCCTCGCCCGAGGCTGCGACGAGTCGCGGCACATCGGCGGGATCGTGGGAGAAGTCGCAGTCCATCACGAGGACGAGCTCCGCGTCTGAGGAGAGCGCGCGCCGGAACCCGGCGACGTACGCCGGCCCGAGACCCTGCTTGGCAGGCCGATGGAGGACGTCCACGTGCGGCAGCTTCGCCGCCAGGCCGTCTGCGATGTCACCCGTGCCGTCCGGCGAGGCGTCGTCGATCACGAGCACGCGGCCGTCGAGGTCGTGCGCGGCAAAGACGTCTCCGAGGGCGCGCACCATCGGCTCGAGGTTCTCGCGCTCGTCGTACGTGGGGAGGCAGACCACGAGTCGCACCCGCGTATCATCGCGGGGTGTCGCCCGACCTGCCCCGGAACGCCGAGCTCGCCGAGCGCTTCGAGCTCCTCGCCGACCTGCTCGAGCTCGATGGGGCGGACGCCTTCCGTCTCGCAGCGTACCGGCGGGCGGCAACTCGAATCCGGGAGTCCGCCGTGCCCGTCGCCCAGCTCGCGGTCGACGGCAAGGCGACCAAGCTCTCCGGCATCGGGACGACGATCGAGAACAAGATCGTCGAGCTCGTCGAGACGGGCGACCTCGCCGCGCTGGCCAAGCTGCGAGACCGGCTTCCGGCGGGGCTCGTGGAGGTCATGCACGTCCCCGGACTCGGCCCGAAGACCGCGCGGAAGCTCTGGGCCGAGCTCGGGGTGCAGTCCCTCGACGACCTCCGCGTGGCGGCCGAAGGGGAGCGGCTGCGCGCGCTTCCGGGCCTCGGTCCGAAGACGGAGGAAAAGGTGCTCAAGTCCCTGTCGAAGCCGGCATCGTCGGCGGCGACCGGCAGGACCCTGCTCGGACGCGTGCTGGCCCCGGTCCGGCAGGCGGTCGCCGAGCTCCACGAGAGCGGGCTGGCGGAGCGCGTCTCCGAGGCGGGGAGCGTGCGCCGCCGCTGCGAGACCGTCCGCGACCTCGACCTCATCGCCACCGCCGCGGATCCCGGAGGGCTCACGAGCTTCTTCGCGGAGCGGCCGTGGGTGGCCGAGGTCGTCGCCCGCGGCTCGACGAAGGCCGCGGTCGTCTCCCACGACGGGCTTCGCTTCGACCTCCGCGTCGTCCCGCCCGAGAGCTACGGCAACCTCCTCCAGCATTTCACGGGCTCGAAGGCTCACAACGTCGCGTTGCGGGAGGACGCGGTCCGCCGGGGGCTCTCGATCTCCGAGTACGGCGTCCAGCACGTCGAGAACGGCGAGACCTTCACGGCGGAGGGCGAGGAGGAGCTCTACGCGCACCTCGGCTACGCGTGGATCCCGCCCGAGCTCCGGGAGAACCGGGGTGAGCTGGAGGCGGCACGCGACGGCGGCCTGCCGCGGGTGGTGGAGCTCGCCGACCTCCGGGGCGATCTGCACATGCACACGGACTGGTCGGACGGCCGCGGGACGCTCGAGGAGATGGTGCTCGCCGCCCAGGGCCTCGGGCACCGCTACGTGGCGATCTGCGACCATGCCAGGCGGCTCAGAGACGGTCGGCTCGAGCGCCAGGCGGAGGAGATCGCAGCGCTGAACGAGACGCTCTCCCGGCCGCGCGTCCTCTCCGGCATCGAGGTGGACATCCGCGGCGACGGCTCGCTCGACATGGACGACGAGGCGCTCGCGGAGCGCGACTGGGTGATGGCCTCGATCCACGCGGGCTTCGACCAGCCGCGCGAGCGCCTGACGGAGCGCCTGCTCGCGGCCATGGACAACCCGCACGTGGACTGCCTCGGGCATCCGACGGGCAGGAAAATCAACCGGCGGGCGCCTTACGAGCTCGACTGGGAGCGCGTCCTCGAGCACGCGGTCGCCACCGGCACGTTCCTCGAGATCAACGCCCAGCCCGACCGCCTCGACCTCACCGACACGCACGCCCGCGCGGCCGCCGAGGCCGGGGTCGGGATCGTGATCTCGACCGACGCCCACCGCGTGCACGAGCTCACCAATCTCGAGCTCGGCGTCGCGCAGGCCCGCCGCGGCTGGATCCGCCCCGAGCAGGTCGTCAATGCGAGGTCCTGGCGCGACGTCCGCAAGCTGATGAAGCGGTAATGGCGTTCCGCGACGACGGGGCGGCAGCGGTCGAGTGGGTCGCACGCTACCTCGAGGGCGTGGGCGAGCTCCCGGTGCTCGCGCAGGTGGAGCCGGGGCAGGTGCGGGCGGCGCTGCCGGCCTCGCCGCCCGAGCGGGGCGAGCCCTTCGCGGCGGTGCTCCGCGACCTGGACGAGGTGCTCCTGCCCGGGATGACGCACTGGAACCACCCGCGCTTCCTCGCCTACTTTGCCATCTCCGGGAGCGAGCCGGGCATCCTCGCCGAGCTCCTCGCCGCTGCTCTGAACGTCAACGCCATGCTCTGGCGCACGTCGCCCGCCGCCACCGAGCTCGAGGAGGTCGCTCTCGATTGGCTGCGGCAGCTGCTCGGGCTTCCCGAGGGCTTGCACGGCCACATCGAGGACACGGCGTCCACGTCGACGCTCGCCGCGCTCGCGGCTGCAAGGCATCTTCGTCCGGGCGGCGCCGTTCTCTGCTCGGAGCAGGCGCACTCCTCGGTGGACAAGGCCGCTCGCCTCCTGGGACTGCCTCTCCGGAAAGTCGCGGCAGACGCCGAGTTTCGTTTGCACCCCGACGCTCTCGCGGCGGAGATCGAGGACGCGTCGGCGGTCGTGGCCACCGTGGGCACGACCTCGACCACCTCCGTCGACCCGGTTCCCGAGATCGCCGCGCTCTGCGCCGAGGCGGGCGCCTGGCTCCACGTCGACGCCGCTTACGCGGGGTCGGCCGCCGTCTGCCCCGAGCTTCGCTGGGCCCTCGCCGGCTGCGAGCGGGCCGACTCCCTCGTCGTCAACCCGCACAAATGGCTTTTCACGCCCGTCGACTGCTCGTGCCTCTACACGCGCCGCCCGGAAGTCCTCCGCGACGCCTTCAGCCTCGTTCCCGAGTACCTGCGGACGAGGGACGAGGATGTCACGAACCTGATGGACTACGGGCCGGCCCTCGGGCGCCGCTTCCGCGCGCTCAAGCTCTGGGCGGTGCTCCGCTGCTATGGGCGCGAGGGTCTCCAGGCGCTCATCCGCGAGCACGTCCGCCTGGCCCGGCTCTTCGCCTCCTGGCTCGAGGAGGAGCCGGGGTGGGAGATCGCCGCTCCCCATCCGTTCTCGGTCGTCTGCTTCCGCCGGAAGGGCTCGGACGAGGAGAACGAGACGCTGCTCGAGCGCGCGAACGCGAGCGGCGAAGTCTTCCTCTCGCACACGCGCCTGGACGGCCGCTACGTCCTGCGTCTCGCCGTCGGCAACATGCGCACGACCGAGGTGGACGTGCGCAGGGCCTGGGAGCTCCTACAGCGTCTCTAGGAGCCGGGCGAAGTCCTCGGGGCTCTCGACCACGAGGTCGGCTGCCTCGCGGAGCTCCGCCGGGCCCTCCTCGGACGCGACGGCGACGCGAACGGCGTGCTCGAGCCCGGCGGCCGCCAGACCCGCGAAGGCGTCCAGGTCGGTCGTGTCGTCGCCGGCGTAGAGCCCCCGCGCCGACTTCGAGCGCTCGAGCAGCGTGCGAACGGCGGTGCCCTTGTCAACTTGGAGGGGAGGGCGGATCTCGAGCACCTTGCGTCCCCAGCGAGGATCGAGCCCCTCGGCGCGCGCCCGCTCGGCGACTTCTTCCAGCCGCGCAATCGCGGCGGTCTCGTCGGCGGCCTCGCGGAAGTGGTACGAGAGCGAGAGGCGCTTGTCCTCGACCGGTAGGCCCACCTCGTCACGGAACCGGGCGACCGTGGCCGCGAGCTCCTCGGCGCGCGGGTCGAGCTCGAGCCCGTGGTTGCCGACGACCTCGATCCCCTCGACGCCGACCAGGCGGCGCGCGTCCTCGCCGGCCCGTCCGCTCACGCACGCGACCAGGCGGTAACGGGACGCAAGCCGCCCGAGCACGGCCCTCGTCGCAGCCGGCACCGCCGAGAGCTCCGGGCGCGCCACGATCGGGGCGAGCACGCCGTCCACGTCGAGGACGAGCGCGCTCCGGTCGGGCGCCTCCCGCAGGGGAGCGAGCAAGGCCTCCGCCGTCATGGCCCATACGATATGGCCGTGCCGCCGGCAACTCCGTCGCTCTGGATCCTCGGCGGCATCGGAATCGCCTCGGGCTTCCTGAGCGCGCTCTTCGGAGTGGGCGGCGGCATCGTCGTCGTACCGCTGCTGGTGCTCCTCGCGGCCTTCGACTCCCGGGTCGCCACCGCCACCTCGCTCGCCGCGATCCTCCTGACCGCGATCGCCGGCGTGACCTCGTTCTCGCTCCTCGACCACGTCGACTGGGAGGGGGCCGCGCTGGTGGGGCTGCCCGCCGTGGCGGGCTCGCTGGCGGGCGTGCGAGTCCAGCATCGCGTCTCCTCGCGCAGGCTGACGTTCCTCTTCGCCCTGTTCCTCGTCGCGGTCGCCGTCGTCCTCTTCGTCCAGTGAGCGTCGCTCGCTTATCGCTCGCTCTCGTGGGGGAAACCAGGTTTCCCCCACGTGCCCCCTTCTTCCCTTGGTCGGAGGAGGGGGGACATGAGGGAACCAGGGGTTCCCCCATGCTCAAACCTCCCGGTTCCCCCACACCCCCTCCACATGCTCATGTGCCAGAGGCTGGCCAGTGAGCACCGGCACGGTCGTCCTGGCTCTGGTCCTCGGCTTCGGCGCAGGAGCGCTCTCGGGCATGTTCGGCGTGGGAGGCGGAATCTTGTTCGTCCCGACGCTCGTGTTCGTCGTCGGTCTCGGCCAGCTCAGCGCTCAGGCGACTTCCCTTGCGGCGATGATTCCGGTCGTCGCATTCGGCGC
>DASQWP010000129.1:0-2975 GCA_035640195.1 Gaiellaceae bacterium
CCCAGGGCTCCGTCGTAGCGGCCGCCGCAGGGAACCGTGTCGAGGTGGGAGCCGAGCAGAACCGCCTTCCCCTCCCCCGCCTCCCAGCGGCCGAGGACGTTCCCGGCCGCGTCGAGCTCCGTCCCGAGGCCGAGCTCGGCCAGCCGCTCCACGAGCCAGGCGTTCGCGGCCGCGAGCTCGGCCGACCAGGCAAAGCGCGTGATCCCGCCGTTCGGATCGGCGCCGATCCCGGCGGCCGCCTCGAGATCAGCCGCGAGCGAGGACACCGCGCTTCTTCAGGAACCGGTACGCCTCGACGGCGCCCGTGATCGCCAGGGCGACGGCGAAGGCGATGAGGAAGCCGTACAGCGGATTCTCCTCGAACGTGCGGCCGCCCACGTAGCCGAGCATCGCCGCGTACGTGGCCCACACGGCGCCCGCGGCCACGTCGAAGACGATGAACTTGCGCCAGGGCATCTCGAGCAGGCCGGCGGCCAGCGTGATCGCGGTGCGCCCGCCCGGGATGAAGCGCCCGACGACGATCAAGTAGGGACCGCGCTCCTCGATCTGCTTCTCCGCCCAGTCGATTCGCTTCCGCCGTTCGCCCTGGAAGAAGCGCTCGACGACCCAGGGGCCTGCCGTTCGTCCGATCGTGTAGGAGGCGTTGTCGCCCACGACGGCTCCCGCGCCGGCGAAGAGGATGACCAGCACGAGCTCGAGGTCTCCCGTTCCGGCGATGACGCCCGCGAGGATGACCGAGGTCTCGCTCGGGACGACCGGGAAGAGCACGTCCAGCGCGGCGATGCCGAAGAGGAAGACGTACGTCCAGGCCGAGCCCGAGACGTACTCGGTCAGCGACTCGAACATACCGCGTCTAGTGCGAGTGCTCCGTGGGAAGGCCGAAGCGGCGCGCCGTGCCCTCCTCGGAGTCGAACTGCAGCAGGACGGCGGCCTCGTCGCCCACGACCCAGGCGTCGTGCCCCGGCTCGATCGCCACCACCTGGGGGGCGACGTACTCGAACGTGCAGCCGTCGCCGTACTCGCCCTGGATGTGACCCCTGGCGAGGAAGCCGATGTGCGCGTGCATGCAGAGCTTGCTGTCGACGGTGGGCCGCATGTGCGTCGACCAGCGGAAGCCGGGCGGATAGACGGCGCGCTTCACCCGTCCGCTGCCCACTCGGACGATGTCGACCTGGGCGCCGCCGACCTCGCGGTGGTCGGCTCCTTCGATGGGCGCGGTGAGGGGGTCCACGCGCGTAGCTTACTGCGGGCCGGTTTCGGATCCGGCGAGGGCGAGGCCCTCGAAGCGCGCGACGGCGGCCGCCTCCGTCTCCAGATGGGCGGCGACGTCCTGCCCGAGCGGGGAGAAGAGCTCGATGTCTACGGCGAGACGGTCTCCCCGGCGGCGAGCGCTCCAGGTCCCGGCCGCCAGCCCGTCGACCGTCGCTACGGCACGCAACATCCCGCCGCCGGGATGAACGCGGCGAGCGTGCTCGGCCGGAACGGCGAAGGCTCGGTGCTTCCAGCCCAGCAGATAGGGGTCGAATGCGGGCAGCAGCCGCGGTGGCAGGCGAGCGGCACTGGAGTCGCGCGCCGCCAGGTCGACCAGGCCCCGGTCGAGCTCGACGAGCTCGCCGGCGATGGAGCGGAGTCCGACCCGAGCGTCGCGGAGGGCGAGTCCCGCCCAGGCGCTGAGGTCTGCCGAGGTCGCCGGGCCGTGCCCGCGCAGGTACCGGCGGGCGAGCTCGGCGAGCGCTGCGTCGCGATCCGCTCCGCTGAGCTCGCAAGGCGTAGTCGCGCCGAGCCAGTCGCGGGCCGATACGAACGCCTGCTTGCCCGCCCCGAGCGGGCCCAGCAGCGCTACTCCGCGCAGCACGGCGAGCTTCAGGAGATGGGGCGTCGCCTGCCCCTCGGTCCGGATCCCCCGGGAGGCCATCCGCTCGGCCAGCTCGGGGCGGGTGAGGGGGCCTTCGGCGGCCAGAGCCCGCCCGACGAGGGCGACGGCGCGCTCGGCCTCGTCGACGGACACGCCCACCTCCGCGAGTCGTCGGCGGCTGGTCGCCAGTCCCCGGGGCGCCGTCAGCGCGAGCAGCCAGGGATAGTCCTCCCGGCGGGCCAGGTGCAGTGTCCCGCGCGCCAGCCACCCGACGACCAGGGAACGGTCGACGCTCAGCGCCCGGTCGACGTCGGCCGCGGTGAGCGCGTCGCTGCGGGCGCGCAGCGCCAGGCGGGCCGACCGCAGGTCTTGGGCCTGGACGGCCAAGAGCCTCGCGACGATCTCCGGCCCGCTCGCTGCGCCCCGCCCGCTGAGAAGCTGTGCGGCCGCGCGGCGCACGCGAAGCGGCCGCCCCTCCATCGTCTCTAGACGGGGTCCAGCGGCGCCGGCTCGCCCGCAAGCTGCCGGAAGAGGACGATCTTGCCCTCCCGGACGCGAAAGACTGCGGTGACGTGGCCGCCCGGCGCGTCGCAGGGGCTCGTCCGCCGGTTACCGAGGAGGAACGTCGCCGTGACGGCGTCGCCCATGATCTGGAGCTCGACGATCTGACCGGAGCACGGTAGGCCGCGATTCCAGGCGAGCGCGTCGGCGCGCGTGCGCACCCTCAGCTCGAGCCCGCTCTGCTCGATGCGGGCGCCCAGCGCGAAGAGGTCTGCGGCGGCGCCGTTGTCGCCTGCGTTGAGCGCGCGGCTCCAGGCGCGGACGACGTCCTCGGGGGAGGCGGAGTCGTCGCCGCCGCACCCGGCGAGGGCCGCGGCGAGCAGAACGAGGGCCAGACGCCTCAGCGGAGCTCCTTGACGAAGTCCTGGTAGACGATGCTCGGCTCGAAGCCGAGGTCGTCGTTCAGCGCCAGCATGGGCTGATTCTGCGTGTCGTTGCCCGTATAGATGGCCGTGATCCCGTTCTCGCCCGCCCAGCGGATCGTGGCGAGCTTGGCGAGCCGAGCGAGCCCGCGCCGCCGGAACTCGCGGAGCGTTCCCGTCATTTCGACGGCCGCGCG
>DASQWP010000130.1:0-6696 GCA_035640195.1 Gaiellaceae bacterium
GGCGGAGCCGACGACCTTCAGGCCCTTGCCGCCGCCGCCCGCCGACGCCTTGATCGCCAGCGGCCAGCCGTGCTCGTGGCCAAGCCTGAGGATCTCCTCCACCGACTCGACGGGCTCGGTCGTCCCCGGGATGATGGGGACGCCCGCCGCGCGCATGAGCTCGCGCGCGGTCACCTTGGAGCCCATGGCCTCGATCGCCTCGGCCGGGGGGCCGATCCAGGCGAGGCCGGACGCCTCGACCGCACGCGCGAACTCGGCGTTCTCCGCCAGGAAGCCGTATCCGGGATGAATCGCCTCCGCCCCGGACCGCGCCGCGGCGTCGAGGATCCGCCCGTGGTGGAGGTAGCTCTCCGCCGGCGCGCCCGGCCCGACGAGGTAGGCCTCGTCCGCGACGGCCGCGTGGAGAGAAGCACGATCGGCCTCCGAGTAGACGGCCACCGTGGCGATGCCGAGCTCCCGTAGCGTGCGGAAGACACGGACGGCGATCTCGCCGCGGTTGGCGACGAGGACTTTTCCGAAGAGCGCCACGACCGGCCTATTCTGGCCGGTCTGGCGGCTTCGCTACCGGTTCCCGAACGTGACGGCGAGATCGGCTCGCCGCACGGGCCAGTGCGAGGTATCGTCCTTCACCCAGCCGCCGCTCTGGCAGTTGAAGCGGTATACGTCGGCGGTGATCCTCTTCGACGACTTGGTCTTGAAGTCGCTGTGCCCGATGTTCGCGGAGCCGCGGTACCAGACCTTGTGGCACGAGCCGATGTAGTGGTGGATCGGGCTGCGGTCGCGCGCCGTGCCCGCAGCGCGGTCGGCCGGCACGATGTTGTCGTCGGTGGAGCCGAACGTCGACCAGTCGGTGCCGCCGCGTCCGTCGGGCTCCCATCCCTCCGTCTCGAGCCAGACCAGGAAGTCCGAGCCCATCCGCATCTGCCGGCACTGCGTGAACCCGCAGAAGATGGTGAACCAGCGCGCGCCGCCGTGGGGCGTCCCCATCGTCACCACGTCCTCGACGAGCAGGTAGGGCGGAAAGCGCTTGTGATTCCGCTGGGTCTGGGCGAGCGCGTAGCGGATGATGAGGCCGCCCATCGAGTGGGCGACGACGTCGACGCGCTTGCCCCGCCTCGAGTAGTGGTTCCAGATCGTCCAGGCCAGGTGATACCCGAGGTGGCGGAGGTTCGTGTTGTTGCCGTGGGCGCGACCGCCGTGGCCGAAGTGGCGGGAATGGCGGCCGTGGTGGCCGAGCCAGTGCGTGCAATTCGTATCCCCGCTGTAGTAGGCGATCGTCCAGAACCTGCCCTCGTGCCCCCACCTGCGGAACTTCCGCTTCATTGGGTTCCAGTTGGACGCGCAGTCGGCATCGCCGTCCAGCTCGAAGCCGTGGACGAAGAGCACCGGCTTCTTGCGGTTGTCGCTCCGCCGGGCGTCCCCCGCGTCCGCCACGCTCCCGGCCACGACGAGGGCGAGAACGAATGCGGTGGCGCGAAGCTTCACGCGCCACGTCTCGCGCCGACCTTGTCACGAGCCGTAAAGGTTCCGTTTGCTTTCTGTAATCGCCGCCCGACCCCTGAGCGTATGCTCCGGGGCATGCCGTTCGCCGACCAGCTCACGGTCGCGCGCGGGGCCGCCGTGCCGGCCGTCGTGATCCTCTTCGCGTGGGAGTTTCCCCACCACGACTACTGGGCGACCGCCCTGTTCGCGGTCGCCATGTCCACGGATTGGGTGGACGGCTGGTGGGCCCGCCGGAGCGGTCACACCTCCGACCTCGGGCGCCTGCTCGACCCCGTCGCCGACAAGCTCCTCGTGCTGGCCACTCTCATCATGCTCGTAGGCCGCGTCCTTCCCGCCTGGATGGTGGCCGCGATCATCGCGCGCGAGTTCCTCGTCACCGGTCTACGCCTCGCGGCACTCGAGCGTGGAGTCGTGATGGGAGCACGGGACCTCGGCAAGCTGAAGACCTGGGCGCAGGCGACTGCGGCCGGGCTGGGCGGCCTCGCAGCCGGCGGCGCGTTCGCGGACGAGGTCGCCTGGTGGGCGGGGCTCGTCGCTCTCGTCCTCACCTGGCTCTCGGGGCTCGACTACGCGCGCAGCGCCCCCAGGGTGCTCCGTGGCCAGCAGCCTGCGTAGCCTCCGCCCCGAGGACCGCGACGAGGTCCTCCGGCTCTCCAGGCGCGCCCTCAACCGGCCCGCGGAGCAAGTCGGGAATCCCCTCTGGGCGACGCGGGACGAGCTCGAGAGCGAGCTTTCCGACTGGGACTTCTCTCCGGAGGAGACGCTCTTCGTCCAGGAGCTCGACGCGAGCGTGGTCGGGTTCGGCGGGGTCGAGGTGGAGCGGGGCTGGGAGGACGCCGATCTCTTCGGGCCGCTCGTGGCCTCCGGCTACCGTGGCCGTGGGCTCGGCCCCGAGCTGCTCGATGCCTCGCTCGAGGTCGCCCGCCGGCTCGAGGCCCGGCGGCTCGTCGCTTCCGTGGGGGTGCGCAACCTCGCGGGGCGCCTGCTCCTCGAGAACGCCGGCTTTCACGTCCTCGGGAGCGCGAAGTCGGTCTTCCGGCTCGCTCCAGGGGATCACCGCCGGGCGGAAGAGGGGCCGGAGGGCGTGGAGGTGCGCCAGGGGACGCCGGACGACCTCGAGGCGGCGATCCGCCTCTACCACGAGTGCTTCCCGGACGGCGTCTTTCCGGACGAGTCCTGGCGCGAGGCGCTCGCCCGGGGAACCGTCTGGCTCGCGGAGTCCGACGGGCAGCTGCTCGCCTTCCTCGACATCGACCCCAGCGACCGCTGGGCGTACCACATCGGGGTCGTCGAGAGCGAGCGTGCGCGCGGGCTCGGGCGCTTTCTCCTCTCGCGCGCGCTCGACGACTACTGGGCCGGCCACGCGGGCGAGACCATCGGTGTTTCGGTCGAGGCAGACAACATCCCTTCGCTCAGGCTCCTCCGCCGGCAGGGCTTCGCCCCGTGGCTCGTGCTCCAGTCCTACGAGCTTCGCCTTTGATCCTCGCCGTCGACCAGGGCACGAGCGGCACGACCTGCCTCGTCGTCGACGAGGACCTCCGCGCGCGCGGCCGCGGATACCGGGAGGTGGCGCAGCACTTCCCCCGGCCGGGCTGGGTGGAGCACGATCCGGAGGAGCTCTGGGCCTCCGTCCTCGAAGCCGCCCAGGCGGCCCTCGCCGACGCCGGCCTCGAAGCGCACGACCTGGCCGCGATGGGGATCGCGAACCAGCGAGAGACGACAATCGTGTGGGACCGCCGGAGCGGCGAGCCCGTGCACCGCGCGATCGTCTGGCAGGACCGGCGCACGGCGGAACGCTGCAAGGAGCTGCCCGCCGATCTCCTGCGCGACCGCACGGGGCTCGTCCCGGATCCATACTTCTCCGCGACGAAGCTCGAATGGATCCTGCGGGAGGCGGCGGGCGACCTCGCCTTCGGAACCGTCGACTCGTGGCTCGTCTGGAAGCTGACGGGCGGCCGCCTGCACGTCACCGACGTCTCCAACGCCTCGAGGACGCTCCTCTTCGACCTGCGCCAGCTCGCCTGGGACCCCGAGCTGCTCGCGCTCTTCGGAGTGCCCGACTCCGCGCTCCCGGAGGTCGTGCCCTCGAGCGGGATCGTGGGCGAGGCGGAGCTACTCGGGAGGCGCATCCCGGTGGCCGGGATCGCAGGCGACCAGCAGGCCGCCCTCTTCGGGCAGGCGTGCTTCCAACCGGGAGAGGCGAAGGTCACCTACGGAACCGGCAGCTTCGTGCTCGTGAACGCCGGCGGCGATCCGGGCGAGCCACGTGACGGGCTGGTGCAGACGGTCGCCTGGCGCCTCGGCGGCGAGCCGGCCGTCTATGCGCACGAGGGCTCGGTGTTCGTGACCGGCGCCGCGCTCCAGTGGCTTCGAGACGGACTCGGACTGCTTGCGGGCGACGCGGAGAGCGAGGCGCTCGCGCGCGCGGTAGACGGGAACGAGGGCGTCTACTTCGTCCCCGCCCTCACCGGCCTCGGCTCGCCCCACTGGGTGCCCGAGGCTCGGGGCCTGATCGCGGGGCTCGACCGCGGAACCCGCCGCGAGCACCTCGTGCGCGCGGCCACCGAGGCGATCGCCTACCAGGTGCGGGACGTCCTGGACGCGATCGGGACGGAGCCGGCCCTCCTGCGCGCCGACGGGGGCGGCGCCGCCAACGGCTTCCTCCTCCAGTTCCAGGCCGACGTCGCCGGCGTCCCGGTCGAGGTGCCGGAGGAGCGGGAGGCGACGGCCCTCGGCGCGGCCGCGCTCGCCGGCCTGGCCGTGGGAACGTGGTCGAGCCTGGAGGAGGTCGCGGAGGCCCGGCGGCTCGCGGCGCGCTACGAGCCGGCGATGCCCCGCTCTGAGGCGGAGCGCCTCGTGGGCGAGTGGCGCACGGCCGTCAATCGGGCTCTTCTTCCCGCTCCGTGACGTTCTCGAGGACCCCGGCTCGCCACCAGGCGCCGCGCGGGTCTGCCGGCTCCTCGAGCAACCGCGCGAGCGCGCGCTCGAGCGCCTGGCGATCCTCGGGAGGCGGCTCGGGGGTGATCTCGAGCTTCACCCCGGCAGACTAAAGGCATCCGCGGAGCCGGCCGATGGAGGCCGAGATGAGACGGGGTCTCCTCACGCTCCTCCTCGCCCTAGCGCTGCTCGCGGCCGCGCCGGCCGCCCACGCCCGCTCCTGGGCGCAACCGCAGATCAAGAGCGTCGTCGAGCACGGGCTGATGGGCCCGTCCGTGGCAAAGTTCCGCCCCGGGCAGCCGCTGACGCGGGCGGATCTGGGCACCGCCGTCGCGAACCTGACCGGGAAGCCCCAGGTCGTCGTCGACCCAGGTCGCGCCGTCAAGCTCCACCAGCTCGATCGTGCGCTCGTCCGCGCGGTCCGCCTGATGGGGACGGCGCGCCTGTTCCGGCGGCAGCTGGGGGCCGCCGGCCTCCGATCGCCGCGCCGCCTGGGGACCGAGGTCGTCGTTCGCCTGCTCTCGCTCCGCACGAACCATCCCGCGGCGAAGGACTTTCGCGAGCTCCGGCCGCAGGACGTCGTCAACCGCGCCGAGGCGGCCTTCTCCTTCGCACGTGTCCTCGAGCTCGACAACTGGCAGCGGAGCTATGTCGCCGACCTGGCGTCATCTTTCTCCCTCCCCGCGCTCACGACCTGGAAGAAGCGCGTGCTCGGGCGCGCCGTGCGCTTCGTGGGCTATCCCTACGTCTGGGGCGGCATGTCCGAGAGCGGGCAAACGCTCTTCGGGGTCACGTCGCGCGGAGGCTTCGACTGCTCCGGCTTCGTCTGGCGCGTCTACAAGCTCCAGCCGTTCGCCGGCGCCCCCGGCCTCCAGTCCGTCCTGCGCGGCCGGACGACGTACGACATGAGCGCGGAGTTCCCGAAGAGGAAGCGCATCGCCCGCAAGCGCCTGCGCCCGGCCGACCTCGTCTTCTTCGGCCGGCGCGGCCCCCGCTCCGCTCCCTCCGAGGTCGACCACATGGGCATCTATCTCGGGCGCGGCTGGATGATCCACTCATCCGGCCAGGGAGTGACGCTCGTCCCGATGACCGGCTGGTACGCCGACAGCTTCGCCTGGGGCCGCCGCGTCCTCCGCGAGGCCGGGCTCTCCTAAGTTCCGCCAGGTGCAGGAAAAACGCTAAATCCCTCGTACGGGGGATGACGGTGCAAGGGCTGCCGCTGATACTTCCGCTCGTCAGGCGTCCGAACGGGAGAGAACAAGATGCTGCACTGGAAGGCGAAGCTCACGTACCTGCTCGTCGTCGCGGCCCTGCTCGCCGGCTTCCTCGGCGAGGCCGAGGGCTGGCACTGGTAACGCGCGGGAAGTCGTGAAGCTCATTCCGATCCGCTCGACTGAGAGCGCATCGGGTCAGGCAAAGCCGGGAGCCCTCGTGTCGAGAGAGACTGCCCGGCTTTTGCCGCTTCTCGGGCCGGTTTCGCTCTCAGGAGTCGCGACGCTCGCCGTCGCGTCGATCGCGTTCGCCGCCTCCACCCCGGCGGCCGCGGTGCTCGGGGGCGTCCTCGCGCTCTGCGTCGCGGCGACGTTCGTCGAGGCCCACCCGGTTCCGATCGAGGGCGTCGCCTCGGGGGGCGTCTCGCTCGCGGCCGTCTTCATCGTGGGCGCCGCCGTCATCTACGGCTGGGCGCCGGCGGTCATCATCGGCTTCCTCGCCCGCGCGATCATCGAGCTGATCGAGCGCAGGCCCGCGATTCGCCTCGTCTACAACAGCGCCGTCTACGCGCTCGCGGCCGCCGCGGCCGGGGCGGCCGCCTCCGTCGGCGCGGGGCACGACGGCGTCGCCACGATGCTGCTCCAAGTCGTCGTGGCGTCGGCGGCCTTCTACTGCGTCAACATCTACCTGACTGCCCTGATCGTCTCGCGCTGGTCGCGCGAGCCGCTCTTCCCTCTCCTCCGCCACTGCATGTACTGGACCGCGGTGCCGTTCTCGATCATGGCCTCGGTCAGCCTCATGCTCGCGGTGCTGTGGGAGCGCTCGCCGCTCCTGGCGACGGCGCTCGTCGGCCCGCTCGTCGCCATCGCCCTCTACCAGCGCTCGGTCTACAGCGCGCTCAAGGCGATGCGGCTCGCGCTCACCGACCCGCTCACGGGTCTCGGCAACCACCGCCACTTCCACGAGCGGCTCCAGCGCGACCTCGACAAGGCACAGGCCGAGGGGTTCGCGCTCACGCTCTGCCTGCTCGACATCGACAACTTC
>DASQWP010000131.1:0-7642 GCA_035640195.1 Gaiellaceae bacterium
CGCCGCGCCTCCCCGAGCTCGCCCCGCTCCCCGAGCCGCCCGCGCACTCGCTGACGCAGCTCTCCTACAGCGCGCTCGCGCTCTTCGAGCGCTGCTCCTACCGGTACTACGCCGAGCGCGTCGCCGGGATGCGGGCGCAGGACGCAGGTGGCTTCGTGCCCGGTCAGTCGGGCCTGGCGGCCACCGAGATCGGCGACGCCGTCCACCGCCTGCTCGAGGTCGTCGACCTCGCCCGGCCCGCCGTCCCCGAGCTCGACTCTGTCCAGTCGTGGTATCCGGCCGTGAATGAGGAGGAGCTCGAGCGGATCCGGGCCTTCGTGGCCTCCTACTGCGAGTCCGAGCTCGCAAAGCGCGTGGCGGCGCTTCCAGGAGCGGCGCCCGAGCGGCCGTTCGCCTTCGAGCACGAGGGAGTCCTCCTGCACGGCCGCCTTGACATCCTCTGGCGGGACGACGGCCGCGCGCTCGTCCTGGACTACAAGACGAACTCGCTCGCCGAGGGCCCTCCCGAGGAGATCGTCGAGGCGGAGTACCGGCTCCAGCGTCTCGTCTATGCGCTCGCCTGCTTCCGCACGGACGTGCAGGAGGTCGAGGTCGTCTACCACTTTCTCGAGCGGCCGGATGCGGTCGTGTCCACGACCTTCCGGCGCGAGGACGTGTCCTCGCTCGAGGCGGAGCTCTCGGAGGCGATCGCCCGCATCCAGGAGGGAGACTTCCGCCCGACGCCGAGCGAGTTCGCCTGCGCGGGATGCCCGGCCCTCGACCGCGTGTGCGCGGGCCCGCGGCTCCTCGAGCCCTAGTGCCCCGCCCAGCAATGCATGCCTGCTTCTGACCCGCGATCACGCGGCGCCAGAGCCCTCCCTCGGCTACTCGAAGCCGAAGGGGCTGGGCCGGCCCAGCAAGTCCACGGCGCCCACCGCGACTCGGACGGCGGTCAGGACGAGCGCCAGGACGAACAGCGCAAACGCCCAGAAGAAGAGCTCGCCCCGCCGCTCCGACGCGGGAACAGGGCGGCGCAGTCCGGCAGGTAGGCGCTGCCGCACGTCCTCCGGAACCAGCAATGCCGAGCAGAGCACCAGCGAGGCCACCTCCGCGGCCAGCGCTGCGACGTAGAGGGCCACCGACCAGGTGCTGATGCCGAAGAGGGCGACGCCGAAGGTACCCGTGTCGAGCACCATGACGAGCGCGACGACGGCTGCGAGGGTCACCGTCCGGCGCTCGAGGACGTCGGAGGGAGCGGTCGCGCCGGGCGGAGTGCTCACGAAGCCGAGGTTAGAGCGGTGTGCGGACGTTCCCGTGCCCCGGGGCCGCCGCGGGCCTCCCTCCAGTTCCAGCCTATCGTCCTGAAGCGCGCGCGTGGCGCGCGGAAAGTGCAGAAAGCGTCACGATGAGCTGGTGCCCCTCCCAGCAATAGTCAGGGCATTTCTGGCGGTACCTGGAACCGCCAGGCGGCGTCCTCAGTCGCGCCAATATGCCTGCATATTGACGCTCCCTGCGTCCTTGCCTGCCGGCCCCATGCACTCGCCAGAAACACGAGACCATTACTGGAAGGGGCACTAGATGGCCCGGAGCTACGTCCACGAGGTACGCAGGCGCGTGGGCCCCAAACGGGAGCGCATCCGCCCCGTCGTCGAGCGGCTCGCCGCGGAGCACCCGGATGCGGTCATCGCGCTCCGGTTCCGCGACGAGCTCCAGCTCCTCGTCTCCGTCCTGTTATCTGCACAGACAACGGATGTAACCGTCAACCGGGTGACCGAGAAGCTGTTCGCGAAGTACCGGACGCCCGCGGACTATCTCGCCGTTACGCTCGCGGAGCTCGAGCAGGACATCAGGCCGACGGGCACCTTTCGCCAGAAGGCGAAGAACCTCCGCGGGACCATGCGCCTCCTCCTGGAGGAGTTCGACGGTGACGTTCCGCATCGGATCGACGAGCTCGTGCGGTTGCCCGGCGTCGGGCGCAAGACGGCCAACGTCGTCGCGGCCGAGCGCGGCGCCACCCAGGGCGTCGTCGTCGACACCCACGTGCGCCGGCTCTCGCAGCGGCTGGGCTTCACGCGCAAGGAGGATCCCGTGAAGATCGAGCGCGACCTCCAGCGCCTCGTGCCCCGAGAGGACTGGGCCCGCTTTCCGCACCTGCTCATCTGGCACGGGCGCCGGGTCTGCATCGCCCGCCGGCCGCGCTGCGAGGACTGCGTGCTCGCCGACCTCTGTCCGTCGAGCCGGGTCTAATCCCCGCATGCAGCTCGAAGGCAAGGTCGCGCACGTGACCGGTGCGGCTGCCGGGATCGGCCGGGCGATTGCGCTTCACCTCGCGCGGGCGGGCGCAGCCGTCGCCGTCTCCGACGTCGAGCTCGCGGGGGGAGCCGAGACCGTGAAGCGCATCGAGGCAGCCGGAGGCCGGGCGGCGTTCTTCCGCTCCGACGTCTCCGTCGAGGAAGAGGTGGAGGCCATGATCCGCGGCACGGAGGAGGCCCTTGGAGGCCTCGACGTGCTCGTCAACAACGCGGGAGGGGCGCCCGAGCCCTACTTTCCGGAGGCCGAGCCGGCGCACTGGGTGCGGCAAGTCGGCGTCAATCTCCTCGGCGTGATGTTCGGAACCTGGTACGGCATCGGCGCGCTGAGGCGGCGAGGGGGAGGCGCGATCGTCAACGTCTCTTCCACGGCCGGGATCGGCTTCGGTCCGCACGACGCGCCCGAGTACGCCGCCGGTAAGGCGGGCATCTGGCGCTTCACGGCCACTCTGGCCTCGCTCGCAGAGGACGGCATCCGGGTGAACTGCATCGTCCCGGACTGGGTCGAGGTCGAGAGCATGCGAGCCGCACGCGTTGCCATGGGCGACGAGGAGTGGGCGAAGGTGGCGCCCCCCGAGCTCGTGCAACCGGAGGAGATCGCCGAGGTCGCGCTCCTCCTCGTCGAGAACGACGAGCTCGCGGGGCGCGTCGTCCTCTGCCCGCACGACGGCCCCTGGGGGCTGATCCCTCTCGATGAGAAACCGCGAGTCGAGCCGCTGCCCGGGCTTGCGCGCAGCTAGCGCGGCGCTATTGCCACGAGCAACCCGCCGTCCTCGTCGTACGCGGGAAAGAAGTCGGCGCGTACGTCCTTCGTCACGCCCGCGCGCGTGCGGAGCCTGAGGCGCTGGTCGAAGCGGCGGACGCCGAACTCGAGCGCGAGGGCGGCAGGGCTCCGCTCCTCGCCGTTCGGCTCGAAGAGCATCTCCATCAGGTCGTGCCCGAGCAAGTCTCACTCGCGATAGCCCGTGAGCTCGAAGATGCCCTGGCCCGTGGCGATGACCCGGCCCTTCCGGTCGCAGACGACCAGGCCCGTTCCCGGCGCGGGGTAATAGTCGTCCTGGATCTCGAAGAGGAAGCCGAAGCCGCAGCTCGCGCACGCGACCGGCTGGTGCGTGAGGCCCTGGCGGCCATCGTCGTCCACCGAACGCCGCCGGCAGTTCGGGCAGATGAAGTAGGGCACCCCTATGTACTACCAGTTGCGCGGCGTGGCGAGCGCCTCTTCCGGCCTCCCGCGCTCCGCTGCCAGCCAGCGCTCGGCGTCGAGGGCCGCCATGCAGCCCGACCCGGCCGCGGTCACGGCCTGGCGGTAGACGTGATCCTGCACGTCACCGGACGCGAAGACGCCGGGGACGTTCGTCTCCGTGCTCTTCCCCTTCGTGAGGAGGTAGCCGGAGTCGTCCATCTCGAGCTGGCCGCGGAAGAGCTCCGTGGTCGGATCATGCCCGATGGCCACGAAGAGCCCGTCGGCCGGTAGCTCGGTGCGCTCGCCGGTCTTCACGTTGCGGAGGACGACGCCGGTCACCTGGCCCGTGTCCTCGCCCAGCACGTCCTCGACGACGGAGTCGAGCACGAACTCGATCTTCTCGTTCGAGCGGGCCCGGTCGACCATGATCGGCGAGGCTCGGAAGCTGTCCCGCCGGTGCACGAGCGTCACCTTCGCCGCGAACTTGGCGAGGAAGGTCGCCTCCTCCATGGCCGAGTCGCCCCCGCCGACGACGACCACCTCCCGATCTCCGAAGAAGGCAGCGTCGCAGACCGCGCAGTAGGAGACGCCGCGGCCTTGGAGCTTGCGCTCCGAGCCGAGACCGAGTTGGCGCGCGTTCGCGCCGGTGGCGACGATGACGGTCTCCGCTCGGTACTCCTCGTCGCCCACCCAGACGCGGAACGGCCGCTCGGAGAAGTCGACCTTCGTCACGTCGTCGGTGACGAACTCCGCCCCGAACCGCTCCGCCTGCTTGCGGAAGTGCTGCATCATCTCGGGCCCGAGCACGCCGTCCGGATAGCCGGGATAGTTCTCGACGTCGCTCGTGATCATGAGCTGGCCGCCCCAGTTGACGCCCTCGATCACCAGCGGGTTCATGTTCGCGCGGGCCGTGTACAGCGCGGCTGTGTACCCGGCGCAGGCCCCGCCGATCACGATGACTTCACGGACGTCGTTTCCGTTCACAAAAACCTCTCTCTCGCTGGGCTTTCTTTACCTCTTGACCTCTTAAACGAAGCCCTTCGGGCGCATGTTCCGATGGTGTACGGTGAGGCCCCGCACGGAAACCTACAGGGGGAGCGCGATGGCACGGACCGTGACTTGGGACGAGCTGCGGAACCTCGCCGGCTTCGAGGCGGAGAAGGGGCGCGCGATCAGCCTCTACCTCGATCTCGATCCGAGCATCTCGCCGACCGCCGGCGACGCGACCACGCGCCTGAACTCCCTCCTCGACGAGGGCGCGCGCGCGGACGGCGCGAACCGGCGCGATCTCTCCCACGACCAGCGCCAGGGCTTACGGGCGGACTTCGACCGCATCCGCCGGTACTTCGACGCCGAGTTCAGCCGCAACGGCGCTCACGGTCTCGCCATCTTCTGCGCCGGGCTGGACAACGTCTGGCGCCCGCTGCCGCTCACGGAAACCGTCTCGGACGAGATCAAGATCGGCCACCGCCTCTACCTTGCGCCGCTCGTCCCCCTCGTCGGCCGCGGTGAGGGCGCGCTCGTCGTGGTCGTCAGCCGGGAGCTCGGCCACTTCTACCGGCTGCAGGCCGGTCGGCTGGAGGAGATCGCGGACCACTTCGACGAGCAGCCGCGCCGCCACGATCAGGGCGGCTGGTCGCAGGCCCGCTTCCAGCGGCACGTGGACACGCTCGCGCAGGAGCATCTGCGTACCGTCGCCGAGGAGCTCGACCGCCTCGTCCGCCGTCTGCGAGGCCCCCAGGTCGTCGTGGCCGCCTCGGAGGAGACGTGGGCCGAGTTCTCGGGCCTGCTCTCACAGGAGAGCCGCAATGCAGTCGCCGGCGTCGCCCACGCCGAGGCGCACGCCGCGCCGGGCGAGCTGCTCCAGCTCGCCACGCCCGTGCTCGAGCGCTGGCGAGCGGGTCGCGAGACCGATGTCGTCGAGCGCTGGCGTGAGGAAGCGGGGCGCGACGGCCGTGCCTCCTCCGGCTGGGCCGCGACGCTCGAGGCCGCCTCCGACGGCCGCGTCGAGGTGCTCCTCTTCCAGGAGGGCGCCTCGCGTCCCGCCCGCCGCTGCCCCGCCTGCGGTCGCGTTGCGGCCGACGAGAGCAAGTGCCCTCTCGACGGCACGAAGATGGAGGACTCCGACGACGGCATCGATCTCGCCGTCCACCAGACGCTGGCCCACGGCGGCACCGTCTGGGCGGTGCGACACCGCCGAGACCTGGATCCCGTGGAGGGAATCGGGGCTCTTCTGCGCTACTGAGCCGTCGAGGGCTGCGCCTCTTCCGCGCGCGGGCGGTCGGGCGCCAAGTCCTCGGCGAAGGGCAGCTCGAAGAAGAACGTGGAGCCTTCCCGCTCCCGCGAGGCGACCCAGATGCGCCCGCCCATGCGGCGCACGAGCTCGCGGCAGATGTACAGCCCGAGTCCGGTGCCGCCGACGCCCCGGGTGAGGTTCGGGTCGAGGCGGTAGAACTTCTCGAAGATCCGCTCCTGCTCGTGCAGCGGGATGCCGAGGCCCTCGTCCCGGACGGCGAAGAGCACGCGGCCTTCCTGCCGCTCGAGCGCCACGTGCACCCGCCCGCCCGCCGGCGAGTACTTGACGGCGTTCTCGATCAGGTTCGTCAGCACCTGCCGCACCATGTCCGGGTCGGCCGCCACTGCGGGGAGGCCGTTTTGCGGGTTGAGCTCGATGGAGAGACCGTCGGGGAGGTGGGCGCTGGCCGCGTCCACGACCTGGTGGGCAAGGAGGGCAGGGTCGCAGCTCTCGAGCGAGACGGCGAAGCTGCCCGACTCGAGGCGGCTCGCGACGAGGACCTCGTTGATGATCCGGGCGAGACGGTCGGACTCGCTCGCGATGACGGAAAGAAGCCTGTCGCGGCGGGAGTCGTCCAGGTCGATGTCGTCACGCCGGAGCGTCATCGCCGCGCCGTAGACCGCCGCCAGCGGTGTGCGGAGCTCGTGGGAGACGGTGGCCACGAAGTCGCTCTTCAGCTTGTCGACGCCCCGCTCCTCGGTGAGATCGCGGAAGGCGAAGACGCGCCCGTCGGGAAACTCGACGGCCGAGATCGAGATCCAGACCTCGCGGTCGTGCAGCTCGAGCGGAAGCGTCTCGGCGTGCCTCGCCGCCGAGGCGGGCGCGTCGGCGACCGGGACGAGCTTGGCGATCATGCTCCAGCCGGGGAGCGCCTCCTCGGGCGGCCGGCCGAGGACGCTCTCCGAGCGCAAGCCGGTGATGGCCGCCGCGGCCGGGTTCCAGAGGCGGATGACGCCCTCGCCGTCGACGAAGAAGACGCCGTCGCCGACATGCGCGAGGACGCGAACCGCCCGCTCGCGCTCCTCGAGGACCTCCTCTTGGAGCCTGGCCCGCTCGAGCACGTCGCCCGCCTCGTTGGCGATCAGCTCGGCGAGCGTGATCGCCACGCTGTCGAAGCGACGGGGCTCGCCGAGGGCGTAGAACGTGAGCGTTCCCACGGGCCGGTCCTCGTGGCGCACGGGCACGACGAGCGCACTCCGGGCGCCGATCCTGCGGGCCAGCGTCATCTTCAGCTTCCGCTCGCTCTCGACGTCGTCGACGACGATCGGATGCCCGCGGGCGAGCAGGCTCTGATTGAAGTTGTCGCTGACCGGGATCTCGAACTCGCGCCAGGACTCGTCAGGCATGCCGCTCGCCGCCTTCCCGTGCAGAAGCTGCCGCTCGGCGTCGTAGAGGAGGAGGATGCAGGCTTCCGCGCCCACGACGGGGCGGGCGGCGTCGAGGATCGCACCGCCGACCTTCTCGACCGAGCCGGCCTCCGAGCTGAGGCGTGCGATCCTGCCGAGCGCTTCGAGCTCGCGGATGCGCTGGGGCCGCTCGAGGCTCTCGCGCAGAGTCCGACGTCCTAGTCGGCTCGCCAGGACGAGCCAGAACAGAGCCGCGAGCACCGCGGCGGCGGCGTTCGCCGCCACGAGGAGCTCGCTGTCGAGCGCGCGCTCCCCCCGGAAGTCCGCCGAGGCGACGAGGAACTGCTCGGCCGCCAGAGCCAACAGGACGAAGGCGAACGGGACCGTCACGAGCCCGCTCGCGAAGCGACGCTGCCTCCACCAGATGCCTAGTACAACGGCGGCGAGCCCGACGAGGGCGACGCCGAGCCAGAGGAAGAACCAGGCGGAAATCACGGGCGTGTCTTCCGAGTATAGGAGCCGCGCCGGG
>DASQWP010000132.1:0-5600 GCA_035640195.1 Gaiellaceae bacterium
CCGGTGCCGGGCGGCCCGTAGAGGAGCACGCCCTTTGGAATGCGCGCCCCCAGCGCCTGGAACTTCTTCGGGTTCTCCAAAAACTCCTTGATCTCGTGCAGCTCCTCCACCGCCTCGTCCACCCCCGCGACGTCCTTGAACGTGATCTTGGGCGAGTCCGGAGCCATGCGCTTGGCGCGGCTCTTGCCGAAGCTCATCACCTTCGAGCCGCCGCCCTGCATCTGGTTCATGAGGAACAGCCAGAAGGCCAGGAAGAGGACGAACGGCAGCAGGTACGTGAGGAACGACCACCACGGCGAGTCGCCGGTCCCCTCCGAGTCGAACACGACGCCCTGCTCCTCGAGCAGGTTCTGGAACTCGATCTGCGACTCGTCGCTCGGGTAGTGGACCTTGGCCTCGGGCTTGTCGGGATTCGTGTAGACCGCCTCGATCTCGCGCCCCTTGGGGACGAAGACGAGCTGCTGGAACTGGCCCGGGTCCTCCTCGACCGCCGCGATCAGCTGGCTGTAGGTCATCTTCGGCCCCTCTTCGTCCGACGGAAGCAGCGTCCGCGAGGCCAGATAGACCAGGAGGACGATCACGATGAGGGGGAAGAGTGCGCTGCGGAAGAAACGGCTCAAGGCGACCTCGGGCTTTGGATCAAGGGTAGCAGTCTCCTATTCGGCCCCAGGGCGCCGATGGATGAGCCCCACGCAGGCGTCAGGTGCTCTCTTCGGCCTGTGCGGCCAGCTCGTCGCGCAGAACCGCCACGTACGGAAGGTTCCGGTACCGCTCTGCGAAGTCGAGGCCGTAGCCGATCACGAAACGGTTCGGGATCTCGAAGCCGACGTACCGGCAGTGCACGTCGTTCTCCCGGCGTTCCGGCTTCGTCAGGAGCGCGCAGATCTCCAGCGAGGCGGGCTCGCGCGCCTCCAGGTTGCGGAGGAGGTACGAGAGGGTGAGGCCCGAGTCGATGATGTCCTCGACGACGAGCACGTTCCGGCCCTCGATGGAGATGTCGAGGTCCTTGAGGATGCGCACGACGCCCGACGAGTCCACGCCCGCGCCGTAGCTCGAGATGGCCATGAAGTCGACCTCGCAGTGCACCTCGATGGCGCGCATGAGGTCGGCCATGAAGAAGATCGCCCCCTTCAGCACGCCGACCAGCAGGAGGTCGCGACCGCGGTAGTCGTCGGTGATCTCGGCCCCGAGCTCGGCGATGCGCCCCTGGAGGGTGTCCTCGTCGATGAGGACCTCCTCGACCGCGGCCGTGAGCTCGTTGACGCTGCTCTTCATTCGGCCGCCCGTGTGCCCGCGACTGCGTCCTCGTAGCCCGGCGCCGTCGCGAGGCCGGGAACGGCGACGACCTCGTCGCCCCGAACGACGAGCGGCCAGGCCTCCCGCTCGGAGCGCGGCACCTTGGCGTCCACGAAGACGTCCTGAACCTTGCGGGAGCCGAGCCGGTCGCCGGCCCGCCAGCTGCGGACGCGCAACCCCGGGACGCGCGCCTCGAGCTTCCACCTGCCCCACCTGACCGGGCGGTCGAGCGCGACCGGGGCACGCTCGAGCCAGACGCTCTCGTACTCCCTCACCGCCACGCGGCCGTCACCCAGGTCGAGACGTTTCGAGCCCTCACGGGAGGCGAGCAACTCTAACAGCGCTCTCTCGAACGGTCTCGGGAGCCGCTCACCGGGCTCGAGCGCCGCCAGGACGTTGCGGTCCGCGGCCGGGTGGAGGCGGCGGAGCAGAGGCAGGACCTCGGCGCGGATGAGCCCGCGCGCGGTGCCGGGATTCGAGGAGTCGACGCGGAAGGGGAGCCCTTCCGCGCGGCAGTACGCCTCCGTCTCCTCGCGCCACAGGGCGAGCAGCGGACGTACGATCCCGTCCTCTCGCTTCGGTCGGATCCCGGTCGTCGTACCGCTCGAGGCGAGCCTGAAGAGGATCGTCTCCACCTGGTCGGACGCGGTGTGCCCGGTGGCGCGCAGCCGGTCGCTCGCGAAGCCGTAGCGGAGCTCACGCAGCTCCGCCTCGGTACTTCCGGGGGCCTCGACGACCTCGGCGCCGAGGCGCTCGCGGCAGAAGCGCGCGTCCTCCTCGGACTCCTCGCCGCGCAGCTTGTGGTTCACGTGGAGCGCGGAGACGCGGTAGCCGAGCTCGCCGAGCGCGTGCCAGAGGCAGGTGGAGTCGGCGCCGCCCGAGACGAGGCACGTGACGTCCCCGCCGGGCGGGACGAGGTCGTGCCGGCGGACGTGCTCCTCGATCCGCGCGCGGAGCGCAGCGGTGTCCACGAAAAGCATTGTAGGAACGGCCGGCCGCCCCTACTCTGCGAACGTGAGTGACGACACGTTCTCGATCGAGAGCTCGGCAGGCCGCCTGCAGGTGCAGTTCGGCTGGGACGGCTGGGTCGCCGTGACCGGCCCCCGCTCGAACGGAGCGTCCTATGCGGCCCGCCGGATCGTCGTTTCTGGAGGCGACCTCCAGGAGCTCCTGCTCGGCTTCGGCCTCGCCGAGGCGGAGGCGGCCCGCGTGTCGGCTGCCCTCTGGAGGGAGCGCCCCAGCGAGGCTCGCGCCGAGGAGCGCCTCGACGCGCCGGCCTTCGACCGCGGGCTCCTGCTCGTCCTGGTCGCGCTGGCGCTCGTGGCGGGAGCCGTCCTCCTCGCCTCTACGGCCGGGCTTCTCTAGAGCAGCGCGGCCACGTCGCAGCCTTCCTGCTGCAGGGCCGGCTGCGCCTTCGCCAGAACCTCGTGCGCGCCGTTCGCGAACGTGAACGCGAGGTACATACGCTCGCCCCCGTCCTTGCCTTCGGCATGGAGCTTCACCGCCTCTCCGTACTCAGTGAACATCCCGTCCAGATAGCGCTGGGCGGTCCTGAGCGACGGGTCGCTGGGCTCCACGTGGCCGACGCGCTCCGCGGCGTCGAACGCCTGGCGGGAAGCCTCCCGGGCGGTGATCGAGCCGGTCCTGTAGTCCTGCCTCCAGAGGCCGAAGGCCGTCACGTCGACACCGGCCGTCTGCAGGAAGTGCCTGTCCTTGGCGCTGCACGAATGAGCCCGCGCTTCGCGCGACCCCGTGCAGCCGGCCGAGGCCGCAAGCAGGAGGAGCGTTGCCGCAGTGACGCCAAGCCTCCGCAACTCGCTCGCATCATCGGCGCCGCCTACACGCCGGGCAATCACCCGAAGAGGGTGCCCCTTTCGAGCCCGGACGACTAGCCGAAGATGAGCGACCGGTACGCGATCGTCCTCCGCATGCCGGTGCCCTCGTAGAGCGCGATCGCCGGCGTGTTGTCCGGCCGCACGAAGAGGCAGACGGCCGGCGTCCGCGCGAGGAGCAGCCGGCAGAGGTCGGCAAGGCCGCGTTTCGCGTACCCCCGGCCGCGCAGGTCCGGGTCGACCCAGACCTGCTGGAGCTGGACGGCTCTCTCGGTCCATGCCGATGCCTCCGCCTTGAAGAGGATGCTCTCACCCTCGCACCACAGCCAGCTGCGCCCTTCCTCGATCTGCACGCGCGTGCGCCATTCGAAGAGGGACGGGTCACGGGCGTAGGCGTCGACACCGACCTCCTCCAGGTAGGCGGCGGCGGAGGCGGCCACGAGGATGTCGAGGTCGTCGAGTCGGGCCGGGCGAAGGTCGGTCTCGCCGGCCGGCGGCGGGCGCTCGAGGGAGTAGACGGGCTGACCCGGGCGGTCTTCGAGCGGTCGGGGAAGCCCCCCGCGGGCGGCTTCCCACAGCTCCGTCACGGCCCCCTCCTCGCCCACGAGCATCCGCGCGTCTCCGCCGGCGGCGAGCTCGGCGAACGCCGCCGTTCCGCGGCCGGAGGGCACGAGGTTGGCCCCCATGTGGCAGATCGCCGTCAGGCGCCCGCCGTCCCGCACGGCCGCAAACCGCCCCAGCCCTCGACGGGCCACGTCCTCCAGGAAAACGCGCTCGATCGGCTCCTCGGCACAGAAGTCCAGGATCTGCGAGAGCCGTGGCCGCTTGACCAGGCGCGCCATTCGCAGGGACGATAGCGACGTGCCGATCCACGTTCGCGCCGAGCCGGGCGAGTATGCGGAGGCCTGCCTCCTGCCGGGAGACCCCCTGCGCGCGAAGCACGTCGCCGAGACGTTCCTCGAGAGCGTCGAGCAGCGAAACTGGGAACGGGGCATGCTCGGGTACACGGGGACCTTCCGCGGCCGGCCGGTCTCGGTGCAGGCGACGGGCATGGGCTGTCCTTCGGCCGCCATCGTGGTCGAGGAGCTCGTCCAGCTCGGGGTCAAGCGGCTCCTTCGCATCGGCACGTGCGGCGGCCTCCAGCCCGATCTCGAGCTCGGCGACCTGATCGTCGCCGTCTCGGCGGTGGCGGCCGACGCGACCGCCCAGCACCTCGTCGGCGAGCCGCACGCGCCCACGGCCGACTGGGAGCTCGTCCACGGGGCGGTGCACTCCGCCAAGGAGCTCGGCCGGCCGGTGCGCGTCGGCCCGATCGTCTCGAGCGACCTGTTCTACAACCCCGACGAGGGCCAGTACCAGCGCTGGTCCGACCGCGGCATCCTGGCCGTCGAGATGGAGGCCGCCGTCCTCTTCACCCTCGGCGCGCTCCGCAAGGTCAAGGCCGGCTGCCTCCTCACGGTGAGCGACGTCGTCGTCGAGGGCGAGTTCGTGCGGATCACGGATGCGGAGATGCGCTCGGCGGTGGACCAGATGACCGAGCTCGCGCTCGGCACGGTCACGGCGGCCGACCATTAGCATCGTCTTCGTCGTCAATCCCGCCTCCGGAAACGGCTCCACCCGGAGGCGCTGGCCCGAGATCGCCCATCGCGCCGCCCAGGCGGGCCTCCCAGGCGAGGCGCTCTTCAGCGAGCGGCCCGGCCACGTCGCGGAGCTCGCGCGAAAGGCGGCCGAGGACGGCGCCGAGCTCGTCGTCGCCGTGGGCGGCGACGGGACGGTGAACGAAGCCGCGAACGGGCTGATCGCGGCAGGCGGGGAGACGGAGCTGGCGATTCTTCCCCGCGGGACGGGAACGGACTTCGTCCGCACCTTCGCGATCCCGACGAGGCTCGACGGCGCGCTCGCGGTCGCCCGCTCGGAGCGGACGCGAGTCATCGACGCCGGGCGCGTCTCCTACCGGGCGTGGAGCGGCGAGGACGCGACCGGGCACTTCGTCAACGTCGCCAGCGCGGGGATGAGCGGCGCCGTCGCGCAACGGGCGAACGCCTCCTCCAAGGCCCTCGGGGGGAAGGCCTCCTTCCTCTGGGCGACTCTGGCCGTCTTCGCCCGCTGGCGCAACACCGAGATCCAGGTGGACGTGGACGGCGAGCGGCGTGCGGGCCTCATGGAGGACGTCATCGTCGCCAACTGCGAGTACCTCGCCGGCGGCATGCGGATGTGCCCCGAGGCGAAGCCCGACGACGGGCTCTTCGACGTCCTCCTGATCGGCGACATCACGAAGGGCGAGCTGGTCCGCGTCCTCCCCAAGGTCTACCGGGGCACGCACCTCCCCCACCCGAAGGCGGAGCCGTTCCGCGCGCGCAGGGTCGTCGTCGAGGCGCCGACGCCGCTTCCGATCGAGCTCGACGGCGAGCAGCCGGGAACGACGCCGGCGACCTTCGAGGTCCTGCCCGGCGCCCTCCGCCTCCGCGCTCC
>DASQWP010000133.1:0-3740 GCA_035640195.1 Gaiellaceae bacterium
CGAGCCGCCCCGGCGCGAGCGCCTCGACCTCGTCGAGCGAGAGCCGGATCACGCCGCCGCCCGGCGGCGCCGGAGCGCGTCGCGCGCGACCTCGCGGTCGTCGAACGGGACCGTCCTGTCGGCGAGCTCCTGGCCCTGCTCGTGGCCCTTGCCGGCGATGACCACCACGTCCCCCTCTTCCGCCCCGGCGACGGCGAGCCCGATCGCGGCGGCCCGGTCGGGCTCGACCTCGTACTCGCCCTCCATGCCCTGAAGGATCTCCTCGATGATCGCGTCCGGCTCCTCGCTGCGCGGGTTGTCGGAGGTGACGATCGCGCGGTCGGCGAGGCGGCTGACCACTCCGCCCATGAGCGGGCGCTTCGCCCGGTCGCGGTCGCCGCCGCAACCGAAGACGCAGGCCAGCCGGTTGCTGGCCAGTGTGCGCGCCTCGACGAGCACGCTCTCGAGCGCCTCGGGCGTGTGCGCGTAGTCGACGATGACCGCGAAGGGCTGACCCTCGTCGACCGCCTCGAAGCGCCCGGGAACGCCCACGACGTGCTCTGCGCCGCGGACGATGGCGTCGTCCTCGATGCCGAGGAGCCGAGCGGCGGCGACGGCCCCGAGGACGTTCTCGACGTTGAACCGCCCGAGCAGCCGCGGCGCGAGCTGGAGGCCCGCCGCACGGAAGCGAGTACCGGTCGGAGTCAGCTCGAGCCGCTCGGGGCGAATCTCGGCCTCGTCGGCGAGGCCGAAGGTGAGAGGACGCTCGCCGAGCGCCGTGAGGTCGTCGGCGAGGCGGCGGCCGTAGGCGTCGCCGACGTTGACGGCCGCGGATGGGCGGTTCCCGTCGGGATCGGGCTCGGCGAAGAGCCGATGCTTGGCGCCGAAGTACGCCTCCATCGTGCCGTGCAGGTCGAGGTGGTCCTGGGAGAGGTTCGTGAAGACGAGCGCGGCGAAGCGGACGCCGAGCAGGCGCTTGAGCTCCGAGCCGTGCGAGGAGGCCTCCATCGCGCAACTCCGGTCACCCGCGTCGAGCATCTCTCGGAAGGTGCGCTGCAGGTCGATTGCCTCGGGCGTCGTGCGCGTGACTGCGCGCCGCTCGCCCCCGATGCGGCTCTCGACCGTGCCGAGGAGGCCCGGCCGGCGCCCGGCGGCGGCGAGCATCGAGTACAGGAGGAAGGCGGTGGTCGTCTTGCCGTTGGTGCCGGTGACTCCGGCCACCTCGAGCTCGCGCGTCGGATGCCCGAAGAATGCGTCGGCCGCGAGGGCCATGGCAGTGCGGGCGTCCTCGACGAGGAGCTGCGGCACGTCGAGCGGGAGCGGACGCTCGACGAGCAACGCAGCCGCGCCGCTGGCGAGAGCGTCGGGAGCGAAGTCGTGGCCGTCCGCCTTCAGCCCGGGCACGCAGGCGAAGAGCGTTCCGGGCGTGACCCTGCGGGCGTCGTAGGCGAGGTCGGCGATCTGGGCGGGCGCCGGGTTGACGATCCGCACGGCGCTCACGGCGCGGCTCAGCGTCTCGAGCTCGATGGCGGGGAATTCTAGCAACGGGGCTGCGCCCTCCCCTTCTTCACGCGCGGGCAAAAATGTGCCTCTTTGCTGGCCATTCTGGCCCACTCGGCCACACTCGCGCGCGCGTTTCAGCGATAGGCTGGAACTGGAGGGAGGCCCGCGGCGGCCCCGGGGCGAAGGGGTCTTCGCGCAGCGCCTCCTAGTTGCCGCCGGCCCCGCGACCGTTCACTTTGCGTCCGGCGGCACCTCGAGATACTGGAGCGCGAACTGCGCGATCTGTGCGAAGGCCGGCGCGGCCACGGTGCCGCCCCAGATCGTGCTCGGCTCGTCCACCGTCACGAGCACGACGAGGCGCGGATCGCTCGCCGGGACGTAGCCGACGAAGGACGCCACGTAGCGCGAGGTCGAGTACCCGCCCGTCGGATCGGGCTTGGCCGCCGTGCCGGTCTTCCCGGCGATGGTGTAGCCCGGAACCTGCGCCGGCGTCCCCGAGCCCTCTTCCACGACGCCTCGGAGCATCCGCTTGAGCTGCTCGGCGACCCACTTCGAGATGATGCGTCGCCGCTCGGGGCGGACCGGCTTCCCCCCCTCCACCCGGTCGACGAGATGCGGTTCGGTCCAGACGCCCTCGTTGGCGAGCGCGCCGTACGCGGCCACCATCTGCATCGGCGTCACGGCGATGCCCTGCCCGATCGGGACGTTTCCGATCGTCGAGCCCGACCAGTCATCGGGTGGGAGGACGATTCCCTTCGACTCGCCCGGGTAGTCGATCCCGGTCGGCCGCCCGAATCCGAAGCGCTGGATCCACTGCGAAAGCGCCTGCCGCTGGAGTTGGATGGCGAGTGTGATGACGCCGACGTTCGAGGACTGCGAGAGGATCTGCGCGACCGTCATCGTCTGCGTCCCGCGCTCCACCGCGTCATGGATGACGCGGTCCGCCACCTGGATCGAGTACGGCAGCCTGAACTCCGTCTGCGGCGTGACGAGGCCGCTCTCGAGCACGCCTGCGATCGTCACGACCTTGAACGTCGAGCCTGGCTCGTACGTGTCTGTGACGGCGCGGTTGCGCAGCCGCTGCAGGTTGCGACGCGCCACGGTGGGGAACGCGTTCGAGTCGAACCCCGGCTCGACGCCGAGAGCGAGGATTCCGCCCGTCTCCACGTCCATCACGACCGCGGTCGCTGCCTTCGCGTCCCAGCTCTCGCGCGTCTCGCGGAGAACGCGCTCCACCTGCCCCTGGATCGTGTGGTCGATCGTCAGGTGGACGTCGCGCCCGTCCTCCACCGGTTCGGAGTCGATCACCTGGAGGGTCCGGCCGAAGGGATCGCGGACGATCGTCTTGGAGCCGTCCTCGCCGGCGAGAGCGTCGTCGAGCTCGAGCTCGATCCCCGAGAGCCCCTTGTTGTCGATGCCCGCATACCCGACGACCTCGGAGGCGACGGAGCGCTGGGGGTACGCGCGGCGTTCCTCCGGGTAGAAGCCGAAGCCGACGATGCCCTGACGCTCGAGCGCGTCCGCCTTCTCCGGATCGGCCTTGCGGGCGACGTAGACGAATCCGCGGGAGCGGTCGGCGAGCAGCGGGTAGAGCTTCTCGGCCTCCACGTCGAGGGCGCGGCCGGCGGCGACGGCTGCGGCCCGGGGATCGACGATTTGCCGGGGGTTGGCGTAGACCGTCGTCGCCGGCTCGCCGATGGCGAGCTGGACGCCGAGCCTGTCGAAGATCGTCCCCCGGTGCGCAGGGACGTCGAGCGCCTCCCGATGCTGGCTCGTCCCGATCCGGTCGAGCGCGTCGGCACGCACCGCCTGGAGCCAGGCGACACGGACGAGCGCGACCGCGAAGACCAGCGCGAAGACCGCGACGACGAGCCGGATGCGCCTGTTCGCCCGGCGCATCGGCTCAGCGCTCGGGGGGGCCCAGCCGGATGTACGTCCGCTCGTCCGCCCGGACGAATCCGAGCTTGCGAGTCGCGATCGACTCGATGCGCCCAGCGGCGGCGGCACGGGAGAGTTCGGCGGCCAGGCCGTCGTGGGCCGCAACGAGCCGCTGCCGCTCGTCCTCGAGGCGCTCGGCTTCCAGGTTGAGGCGGAGCAGAGCCACGTTCACGGCGACGATCCCGGCGAGGAGCGCGGCGACGAGCCCGATCCAGGCGACGCTCCCGGCGAGCCGCGGCCGTGCCGCCGGTCGCCGGACGCGAGTCCCGGGACGCGGGTGCGCCGGGCGCGGCTGGGTCGCGGGCGCGCGCTTCGGCCGC
>DASQWP010000134.1:0-10051 GCA_035640195.1 Gaiellaceae bacterium
AGCGCGGGACCGTGCCGCCGAGGATGTCCGAGACCAGCGGCTCTCCGATCGCGCCGAGGAGGATGCTGAAGACGGTGATCCCGACCTGCACCGTGCTGATGAAGCGCACCGGCTCGTCCATCAGCCGGAGCGCCTGGCGCGCGGGGCGGCTCCCCGCCTTTGCGCGCTCCTCCAGCCGCCCGCGCCGCGCGGTCACGAGCGCGTATTCGGCAGCGACGAAGACCGCGTTCCCCAACACGAGCAAGAGGATGAGGAGGATGCGGAGGAGGTCGTTCACGCCCCGACTTCCGGGGCGTGGGTACTAGGCGGAAGCTCGTCCAAGTCTCGCAATCAGGATAGCGCAGGGGCTAGTGCCCCTCCGGGCACTAAACGTCGATGCCGCCCGCCACGGTTCGGAGGGGGCGGAAGTCAGGCCCGAGGACGGCGAGGTCGGCGCGATGGCCCGGCGCGAGGCGTCCCCGGTCGGCGAGGCCGAGGAGCCGGGCGGGCACCAGGCTCGCCATCGTGGCCGCCTCGGCGAGCCCGAAGCGGGCCATGCGGGCGACGAGCGCCGCTCCGCAGCGGTCGCCGCCGAGAAGGGAGCCGTCGGAGCGATGCCCCGGCGAGGCGACGAGGTCGCTCGTGAGCGCGATGCGCCCCGGGCCTGCGACGCGAACGGTCAACTCCTCCGTGCGAGGGTGCAGGTGCCGACCGTCGGCGATGAGGCCGAGAACGGCGCGGCGGTCGAGGAGGAGCGTCGGGATCGGGCCGGTGGAGCGTGCGCGGACGGGCGCCATCGCGTTCCAGAGGTGGGTGGCGAAGCGCGCGCCCGCGTTCAGCGCCGCTAGCGTCGTGATCGCGTTCGCGCGGGTGTGCCCGAGCGCCGCGACTGCTCCTCCGTGCACGACGAGTCGAACCGCCGCGAGCCCGCGGGGAAGCTCGGGCGCGAGCGTCACGAGCCGCACGAGCCCGCTTCTCAGCCACTCCTCGAGCGCGACGAGGTCGACGGGCGTCAGCTCCCCCACCGGGATCGCGCCGGCCGCCACGGGATTCAGGAACGGCCCTTCGAAGTGGAGACCGAGGCAGAGCGGGTCCGCGATCTCCTGGACGCGCCGCGTGGCGAGCAGGTAGCCCGTGACGCCCTGGCCGGCGACGGCGGCCGGCTCGTACACGTGGAGGTCGACGAAGCCGGGAAAGACGAGCGGCTCGGGCGGGCCGTCGACGCTGCGCTCGACCGAGAGGATCTCCGCACCCTCCCAGGTGATCCGGCCCGGCGAGGCTCCCTCGATCGGGTCGACGAGAAGTCCCTCTAAAGTGTGACGGCCCGTCACCCGATTATCATCGTGCCTTGGGAGCCGCAGCCGTCGCCACGAACGAGATCACCTGCCTGATCGCGGACGACCACGAAGTCGTGCGCGAAGGGCTCCGCCTGTCCCTCTCCCGCTCGCCGCAGATCCGCGTCGTCGGAGAGGCGTCGGACGGAGCGAGCGCGATCGCCGTCGCCGAGCGGCGCCGGCCCAACGTCGTGATCATGGACGTGCGCATGCCCGGGATGGACGGGCTCGAAGCGACCAAGATCCTCAGCGAGAAGCTCCCGCAGACCGCCGTGCTCATCTTCACGGCTTACGGCGAGCGGAGCTTGCTGGGGCGCGGCCTGGAAGCGGGCGCGAAGGGCTACATCCTCAAGGAGGCGCCCCACCAGACGCTCCTCAGGGCGATCGAGAAGGTGGCCAGCGGAGAGGGCTACGTCGATCCGGCACTCATGCCGGCTCTCCTCACGCGCGAGCGCGAGGAGATGCTGACGCAGCGCGAGCGCGAGATCCTCCAGCTGCTGGCCGACGGCATGTCGAACGCCGACGTCGCCCAGAAGCTCTTCATCTCGCAGGAGACCGTGAAGAGCCACGTCCGCCACATCCTCGCCAAGCTCGAGGCGGACACGCGCACCCATGCCGTCGCCATCGCGCTTCGCGACTCGATTATCGACTAACGCCCGCGGGCTCCTGGTCGGATGCACGGTGGGCGCCGCGCTCGTCGGCGCGTTCGGGCTCGCCTTCGACAGCTATCCGGTCGCCGTCGCCGGGCTCATCGCCTCCACGGCCTTCTTCGGCGCCTTCGCCGTCTACCTGATCGTCACCGAGCGGCGCCGGCACGAGTTCGCGGAGGACGAGCTCCAGGCGCAGTCGACCTTTCTCGAGTCCCTGGTCGACTCGATCGCGGCCGTGTCGAGCACGCTCGAGGCCGGCGCCATCCTCGAGCGCACCTGCGACGAGGCGAAGCGACTCTTCGACGCGCCGGAGGCGCGCTACGTCCCTGCGGACGAGGTCGCGCTCGACGTGGGCTCCGGGGAGCGCCTGCTCGTGCCCATGGCCGTGCGCGGCGAGCGACTCGGCGCGCTCGAGCTCGTCCGGACGGAGCCCTTCCACCGCTGGGACCACATGCGCGCGACCGTCCTCGCGGACTTCGCCGCGCGCGCGGTCGAGAACGCGCGCCTCCTCGAGGAGGCGCGCGAGCGCGAGGCGGAGCGGGCGCGCCTCACCGAGCGCCTCATCACGGCCGAGCAAGACGAGCGCAGGCGGCTCTCGCTCTTCCTCCACGACGGGCCCCTCCAGAACATGTCGGGCATCGCGCTCATGCACGATGCCGCTCTGGCCGCGATCCGCGACGGCCGCGTCGAGGACGCCGCGAAGGTGATCGAGCGGTCGCTGGAGAAGGAGCGGGACACGATCCGGACGCTGCGTGACCTCTCGTTCGCGATCGAGCCGCTCGTCCTTCGCGACGAGGGCTTCCGGGCCGCCGTGCGTGCGCTCGGCGACGGGATCGAGGACACGTACCGGATCACCGTCGCGACCGATGTCGAGGCGGGCCAGCGGCTGGCCGAGAAGGCTCAGGTGGCGCTGTACCAGATCATCCGCGAGGGCGTGAACCAGGCTGTGCGGCGGCGGCCGGAGCGCATCGAGGTCGCGGTCCGCGAGCTCGAGGACGGAAGCTACGAGACGGAGATCGCCGACGACGGCGTCGTCGAGCGGCGCAGGGCCTCGATCGAGGCGATCGACGAGCGGGTCAAGATCCTGAACGGGCGCCTCTCGGTCGACCACGGCGAGGAGGCGGGGACGCTCGTGCGCGTGGTCGTGCCGTCGTACGTCGCGGCTGCCGAGGGTTAGACTCCGGCACGGGATGGCCGAGGGAAAGCACCTGCTGTTCGTGTCGAAGCCGACGGGCTACGAGCTCGTGGTGCGCGACGGCGAGCCGCCCGCGGCCGGCTCCGAGGTCGAGGTCGGCGACGACGGCCTCCGCTTCACGGTCTCGAAGCTCGGCCCCTCGCCGCTTCCGCAGGACGACCGCGCCTGCGCGTACCTCCAGCGCGTCACGTAACGGCGCTCTCCCCCGCGAGCTTGCCGAAGACGAGGGCCGAGGCGAGCGCGCTCGACCAGCCTCCCGTCGAGATTCCCCCGGCGTCGGCTCCGGCGGCGTAGAGGCCGTCTGCGGCGCGGGCGCGCCCGTCGATCTTGATCCCGCCGAGCGTGGTCGTGATCCCGGCCACGACCTCGACCGCGGTGACGCCCGCGCGGCGCTGGACCGGCGCGCCTGCGCGCTCGGCGGCTGCGATCACGTCCCGGACGGTCCGCTCGCGCACGGGCGCGTCGAGAGCCTCGTCCGGCACGAGATAGCGGGCGCGGGCGCCCGGCTGGCGAGCCGTCCACTGGACGACGTCGATCTCCGACCACGTGAGGGGCTCGTACGGCACGCCGTCCAGGTTCTCGACGGTGCCGTGCCCGGCGTAGACCTGGGCGAGCTCGACGAACTGTCCGGGCCCGATGCGCGGCGCGGCCGCGAGATTGCGCCCGTAGAACTCATCCAGCCCCGTCGAGAGCTCGGCGCCGCGCTGGACAGCGAGGCGGAGCCCGTCGCCCGAACTCCACGGGTTCGCCCGCAGGACGAGGCTGTCGGCCTCGGGCGTGATCCGCTCGCGGACGAGCGAGCGGTCGCCCTGGAAGCCCCCGGTGGCGAGCACGGCGGGGACGCCGGCCGGCAGCTCCGCCAGCGGCTCGCCGAGGCGGACCTCGCCAGCCCGGCGCAGGAGGGCGTCGGTGAGCCCGCAAGGGTCGAAGCGAAGCCCCGTCGTCAGCGGGTTCCCGGTCTCGCGCGCGACGACGGGCACGCCCAGCCCCTCGAGCCACCGAAGCGCCTCGTCCAGACCTTCCCAGACGATCTCCTGGAGCTCCGGGTCGCCGCGCGGGCACTCGGCGCGAAACCGTTCCCAGTCCCGGTAGCGCCAGACGACTCCGCTCGACAGGAGCATCGACCCGCCCGGCCGGTCGCCCTTCTCGTGAACGAGGACGGCGGCGCCGAGCTCCCGCGCACGCGCCGCGGCCGCGAGCCCGGCCATCCCCGCCCCGGCCACGACGAGCTCAGGCCCGGGCAAGCCGCGCTCCACCCGCGGGGTCAGGTCTTGCAATCACGCAGGCCCGGGGCTCAGGCGAGCGAGAAGCTCGCCTTGTGCTCGACGTACTCGAGCTTGATGCCGTCCGGGCCCCACACGAAGACCGCGTACGTGTTGGCGGCGTCGACGACGTCGGCGATCTCGAGGCCGCGCCGCTTGGCCTCCTCGATGTGCTGATCCGCCGAATCGACCCGCAGGCCCAGGTGATTGAGGAGCGGCCGCTCACTCTCCCCCGGGTCGCCGCGCTCGAGGAGCACGTGCGCATCCCCGGCGTGCAAGCGTCCGTCCTCCGCGTCGAAGCCGAGCTCGGCCAGCGCGGCGAAGCTCGCCTCCGGATCGGGCACGCGGAAGGCGACGTGGTCGAGGTCGTAGGCCACGCCCTCTCCCACCTCCACGAGCTCGAGCGCGAGACCCTCGGGAGCCTCGAAGCGGGCCACGCCTTCGGAGCGCTCCACGGCGATCCCCTCCGGAAGCTCCGCGAGCGCCTCCTCCAGGTCGAGCACGCGCAAGCCCACGCGGGCCACGACCCCGGGCTCGCGGTCGCCCTCCGCCGCGAAGAGCGTCAGCTTTCCTCGCCGGGCGTCCGCGCCGACGAGGGTGAACTTCTCCGTCCGGTCGATGACGTGCATGCCGAGGTGGCGTGTCAAGAAGTCCGCGAGGGCGTCGCGGTCGCGCACCCACAGCGCGACGTGGTCCAGCGTCTCGATTTTCATACCGCCGAGAGTACCCATGCCTGGATGCTTTGAACGCCGGAGGCGCGGGGAACATTCCAGCATGGGGTCGCATGATCAGCGTGTCCTCGTCCTGGCGGCGCGGCAGCCGGAGTTCGTCGCGCTCCTCGAGGACGCCGGCTACGAGGTGGAGGTACGTACTCGCCCGCTCGACGACGCCGACCTCGAAGCCGACGTCGTGGTCGTCTTCCGCGGACGCCTGATCGGGCGAAGCCAGGCGGTGACGCTGACGGAGCGGGGCATTCCGGTCGTCGAGGTGCTCACCGTGGACCCGCCTGGCGCCTCGCGGGAGGACTGGGTGCGAGTCTCGAATCGGATTCCGAAATCCGACCTCGTGCAGGTCGTCCACGCCGTCGCAGCCTGGGCTCGCACCCGCGTTGGAGCGGCGGCTCCAGCGGCGTAGAATCCCGCTTTCCCGTCCGCCAGGAGGCTCGATGCTCAGCTTTGGCGTCACCGTTCTGCCCGATCCGCCGTCCACCCGCTTCGTCGAGCTCATGCAGCTCGCAGAGGAGAACGGCTTCGAGATCGGGTGGACCTACGACTCCCACATCCTCTGGCAGGAGGCCTACCCGCTCCTGACCCTGCTCGCCGTCCACACGGAGCGGCTGAAGCTCGGCCATTGTGTCACGAACCCGGGCACGCGCGAGCCGACCGTGACCGCGAGCGCGTACGCGACGCTGCAGGACATCTCGGGCGGCCGGATGGTGATGGGCATCGGGCGCGGCGACTCGGCCCGGCGCGTGATCGGCCAGCAGCCGGTGAAGATGGCGGAGTTCGAGAGCGCCCTCGTGATGATGAAAGACCTCATGAACGGGCGGGCCGTGGAGTGGCACGGAAAGGAGCTCGAGCTCGGCTGGGCCCAGGGCCGCGCACCCATCCCGATGTACGTGGCTGCGTACGGCCCGCGGGCGCTCGGCGTGGCGGGCCGCGTGGGCGACGGCGTCATCATCCAGCTCGCGGACCCGATCGTCATCCAGTGGATCATGGAGCAGGCGCGCGCCGCGGCCGAGGAGGCGGGCCGCGATCCCGACGCGCTCGAGTGCGTCGTCTGCGCCCCCAGCATCGTCACGGACGACATACAGGAGGCGCGGGAGGCCGTGCGCTGGTTCCCGGCGATGGTCTCCAACCACGTCATGGATCTGATCGAGCGCTACGGGGAGAACTCGGAGATCCCGAAGGAGCTGACGGAGTACGTGAAGGCGCGGAAGTTCTACGACTACAAGGACCACAGCCGCGAGGGAGCCGCCCACGGCGAGTTCGTAACCGACGAGATCTGCGACCGCTTCTCAGTGATCGGCTCGGTCGACTCCGTGCGGGACAAGCTGCGGGAGCTCGAGTCGGTCGACGTCGACCACTTCAACATCTATCTGATGACGCACGGCCAGGAGGACATCCTCCGCACGTACGGCGGCGAGATCATCCCCGAGTTCAGGAAGGCCACGGTTTGACGTCGCCTGCCGGGCACGGGTTCCAGGTCGAGGCCGCCGAGCGGCGGCTCCTCGCCGAGAACGGCGGCTACGAGGTCGTCCACACCTCGCCGGGGCTCGAGATCGGGGTCTACGTCCTCGTCGCGCCGGAGCCCGACCGCCAGCAGCCGCACGAGGACGACGAGGTCTACGTCGTCCTCGCGGGAACGGGCACGCTCGAAGTCGAAGGCGAGGAGATCGAGCTCCTGGAGGGGGAGGCCGCGTTCGTGCGCGCCGGCGCCGAGCACCGCTTCACCTCGTACGAGCAGCTGAGCTTGCTCGTGGTCTTCGCGCGGTGAGCCTGTTCGCCGCGACCGGAGACGGCGTCGCGCGGCTCGACCTCGACGGCGACGCGTGCATCGTCGCGGCTTCCCTGGCGGGAAGCGGCGTGCAGTGCGTAGCCCGGGCGGAGCGGACGCTGTACGCAGGCTCGCGCGGCCAGGGGCTCTTCCGCTCCGAGGACGAAGGCGGTACCTGGGAGAGGCTCGGCTTTCCCCAGCCGGACGTCTTCTCGGTCGCCGTGAGCCCGGCCGACGGAGCCGTGTACGCGGGCTGCGAGCCGAGCATGCTGTTCGTCAGTCGCGACGCGGGCGAGTCGTGGGAGGAGCTCGAGGCCCTGCGGGCGATTCCCTCGGCGCCGACCTGGAGCTTTCCGCCGCGGCCGTGGACGTCCCACGTGCGCTGGATCGCTCCCAGCCCGCACGACGCCGGCCTTCTGCTCGCGGGCATCGAGCTCGGCGGGGTCATGCGAAGCGAGGACGGCGGCGCAACCTGGAGCGACCACCGCCCCGGCGCGCAGCTCGACTGCCATGCGCTCGCGTGGCATCCCACCGCCTCCGGCCGGGCGTACGAGGCAGCGGGCGGCGGAGCGGCGTGGAGCGACGACGGCGGGGCGACCTGGCGGCCCGCAGACGCGGGACGCGACCGCCACTACACCTGGGCGCTCGCGGTCGATCCGGAGGACCCCGACCGCTGGTGGATCTCCGCGAGCCCGGGGCCGTTTCAGGCCCATGGCCGCCGCTCGGCGGAAGCGGTCTTGTACCGATGGGAGGGCGACGGGCCGTGGGCGGCCGTCGCGGACGGGCTCCCGCAGCCGCTCGAGGCGATGCCCTACGCGCTCGCGGTCCGGGACGAGACGCTCTACGCAGGCCTGGCGGACGGGCAGGTGTATGCGAGCGGCGACCGGGGTGATTCCTGGCGCGCGCTCGAGCTCCGGGGCGATCCGCTCCCGGCGCTCCTAGCGTTCGCCTGAGTACGGCGGAAGAAAGGGCTTCGACGGTTACCCGTCGCCCCTGGCGCGCGAGCCCACGGGCTCGAGCGGCGTCAAGACCTCCTCGAGGCGCGCGCGGAGCGGCTCGTACGCGGGCGGGAGCGAGAGCGCCTCGCCCAGGCTCTCGAGCGGCTCGTCGGCCGTGAAGCCCGGCCCGAGCGTGGCGATCTCGAAGAGGACGCCGCTCGGCTCGCGGAAGTAGATGGAGCGGAAGTAGAAGCGGTCGATCACGGGCGTCGGCCGCGCGCCCGCGCTCGCAACGCGCTCGCGCCAGGCTTCGTGCTCGTCCATCGGCGACGACCAGGCGACGTGGTGCACCGTGCCCGCGCCGGAGAGGCCGCGCGCCTCGGGCGGCGCGTCGTAGCCGTAGTGCGAGCCTCGCCGCTCTCCTCGCGCCTCCCACGAGCCGTCCTCGCGGACGAACCCGAGCGTCTCCGCCAGGAAGGCCGCGCTCCGCGCCGGGTCGGACGAGTACGCCCGCACTCCTTCGAACCCCTGGAGCGCGAGCCCGGCCGGGATCTCCGGATGCCGCGCCACGAGCGGCTCGTCCTCCGTGGCGACGACGGCCAGCTCGAGTCCGAGCCCCTCCGGATCGGCGAAGCGGAGCCGACCCTCCTCGCGCCCGGTCTCGATCCCCTCCGCGTCCAGCCGCTCGGCGAAGAAGTCGAGGGCCTCCTCGGAGGCGACGCGCCACACGACGGTGTGCACCATCCCGGCGCCGGCCCGACCCCGGGGAATGCCCGGGTACTCGAAGAAGGTGATGTCGCTACCGGGGCTTCCGCCCTCGTCCGCATAGAAGAGGTGGTAGACGGTCGGATCGTCCTGGTTGACCGTCTTCTTCACGAGCCGGAGCCCGAGCACGCGCGTGTAGAAGTCGAGGTTCCGGGGAGCGTCCCCGGTGATGGCCGTGACGTGATGGATGCCTTCGAGCCTCATGCCCGTTCCAACTCCTTCCCGCCAGGAGCCATTCCCGTAACCGTGCTCGTCGACGCCAACAACGTTCGCCGCTCCGTCTGGCCGAACGTCTCGGGCGAGGAGCTCGTCGAGCGCTGCAGAGCCTGGGCGCGGGCGCACGGCTACGAGGTCGTCCCCGTCTTCGACGGATCGGTCAGCGCGGACGACCAGATCGCCGAGAGGGCGCTGCAGCTACGCGCGGAGAGCCGCCGGTTCTGGCTCGTCACCTCGGATCGCGGGCTGCGCTCGCGGGCCGAGGCGGGCGCCGAGCGCGTGATCGGCGGCGGCACGTTCGTCCGCGAGCTACTCCGGACCGGCACCTGACGGCCTGACGGAGCGCGTAAGCTGCGCCCATGTTCGCGAGCATGTCGACGTTCCGCGGCGAGGGCATCGACCTCGAGACCGCGGCGAAGGCCGCCGGGGAGTCCATGGAAGCCTGGCTGCGCCAGTTCGACGGCTACCTCGGGCTCCTTCTCCTCACCGACCAGAACACGGGCAGCGCCCACGCGCTGACATTCTGGGAGGACGCGGAGTCCGTCGAGCAGAGCGAGCACGGGCGCACGCAGATGCGGGAGAGCATGGCTGCGACGATCGGCTTGGACATCGTCGCCAGCGGCGCCTACGCCGTCTCCTTCCGCGACGGGCCGAACCTACCCTAGGCCGACGCGAAGAGCGTGAGCTCCGGCTCGCGCTCGCCCCGCAGAGCCTCCAGGTCGACCTCCACGCAGCGGATCCCGCGAGCCTCGGCCAGCGTGATCGCCTGGGGCCGGAAGCGTTGGGCGGCGAGGATTCCGCCGCAAGCCGCAGTCGCGGGGTCGAGACGGATCCGCTCGAGGTAGCGGCAGAGCTGCTCGACCGCGTCGATCGTGGCCACGCGCTTGACCTCGACCGCGACCCAGGCGCGGTCGTCGTCGCGGCACATGAGGTCGACCGGGCCGATGTCCGTGGGCCACTCGCGCCGCACCAGCCGAAGCCCCTCGCCGAGCGCCTGCGGCCGCGCCGCCAGCGCCGCCTGGAGCTCGTGCTCGACCCCGTCCTTCTCGAGCGCGGCCGCCTCGCCCATCGCGTGCGAGACGTCGCTCAGGAGCTCGCGCACGCGGATCTCCAGCCGGTCTTCCGTCTTGCCCGCCCTCTTGCGCACGACCATCCGCTCGAGCGGCTCCCCCTCCTCCTCGATCACGGTCGGAGGCGTCATCCAGTTCAGCGGCTT
>DASQWP010000135.1:0-20043 GCA_035640195.1 Gaiellaceae bacterium
ACGATCCTGGAGGACGTCAACGTCGCCGTGGGCGCGAACGTCGCAGCGACGCTGTGCGACATCGAAGTCGGCCCACTTGCCCTCGCGGTGCTCGGCCAAGCCGTCGCCGTTGATCGTAGCGGGCGGGAGCGAACGATCTGCGAGACCGATGCCGGTCCGGTCACGATCGAGCAGAACTAGGAAGAGCACGTCATGAGACATCCGCGGGGGCCCGTCCGGGCCCTCGCGGCCGCTTAAAGTCCTGCTCCGTGGAGCAGGTCCTCATCGTCAACCCCTCGGCGAGCCGAGTGACGCCCGAGGTGACGCTCGAGGTCGAGCGTGCGCTGGCGGCGGCGGGTCCGCTCGAGACCGTTCTCACGGAGCGCCCCCGCCACGCCGCCGAGCTCGCCGCGGAGGCCGGCGTGCACTGCGAGCGTCTCTACGTCTTCTCCGGGGACGGCGGTTACAACGAGGTCGTCAACGGGGTCGACGACCAGGTGGCGGTCGGCTTCCTCCCGGGCGGCTCGACGAGCGTCCTTCCACGCGCGCTCGGGCTTCCGCGCGATCCGGTGGAATGCGCGCGCCTCCTCACCCGCGGGGCCGGGCGGCGCATCGGGCTCGGACGCGTCAACGGCCGCCGGTTCACGTTCAGCGCGGGGCTCGGCATCGACGCCGAGCTCGTCCGCCGCGTGGACGCGCTCGGGCGCGCGGACGGCCGGCGCGCCGGCGATCTCGCGTTCGCGCGGACTCTCGCCGGGATCTTCGCCCGCCGACTCGGGCGCTTCCAGCCGGCCATGACGGTGCTGGGCCGCGAGCGGGTTGCCTTCGCGCTCGTCGCCAACTGCGACCCCTACACCTTCGTCGGCCGCGTCCCGCTGCACGTCGCGCCCGCGGCCCGCTTCGAGCTGGGCCTCGATCTCGTCGCGCCGCGACGTCTGGAGCCCTGGCTTTTCCCCCAGCTCGCCCGCTGGCTCCTGCAGGGCAAGGGGCAGACGACCTCCCCGCACATCCTCTACGTCCACGACGCGGACGAGCTCACGGTCGAATGCGACCTGGCCACGCCGCTGCAGGTGGACGGCGAGGACCTGGGCGACGTGTACGAGGCGCGGTTCGAGGCCGAGCGCGACGCACTCACCGTGCTCGTCGGGCGATAATCCGTCCATGGCCCAGGTGGTTCCCGCCGAAGGCGACCTGCGGAGGGTCATCGGCGACGGCGAGGAGATTGCGGACGGCGAGGTGGACGGGCTCGGCGAGCGGGACCTCCTCGAGCTCTACCGCAGCATGGTCCTCCTGCGCACGTACGACGAACGCTCGCTCGTCTACCACCGGCAGGGCCGCATCGGCACCTACGCCATCTTCTGGGGACACGAGGCGATGCAGGCCGGCGCCGTGCACGCCCTGGCCGACAAGGACTGGATCTTCCCGTCCTACCGGGAGTCGGCGATCGGGCTCCTGCGCGGCATGCCGCCCGAGGTCGTCCTCTCCTGGTGGCGCGGGCATCCGGCGGGCTGGTGGGACCCGCGGGAGTATCGTGTCGCGTCCGTCGCGGTGCCGATCGCCACGCACGTCCCGCACGCGGCTGGGCTTGCCTGGGGCGCGCGCCTGAAGGGCGAGACGACCGCCGCGATCACCTTCTTCGGCGACGGCGCGACCTCCGAAGGGGCGTTTCACGAGGGCGCCAACTTCGCCGCCGTCATGCGCGCCCCTCTCGTGCTCCTCTGCAACAACAACCAGTGGGCGATCTCGACGCCGCTCTCGGCGCAGACGCGCGCCGAGACGCTGGCCGACAAGGCGGCCGGCTACGGCATGCCGGGAGTCCGCGTGGACGGCGGCGACCCCCTGGCCGTCTACGAGGCCGTCGCCGAGGCCCTGGTCCGCGCCCGCGCGGGCGAGGGGCCCACCTTCGTCGAGGCCCTCACGTACCGCTGCGCACCTCATGCCACGGCCGACGATCCGACCGCGTACTGGGATGCCGCGCGGGTGGAGGAGGAGCGCGGGAACGAGTGCCTCGGGCGCTACGAGAGCTATCTGCGCCGGCTGGGGATCCTCACGGACGAGCTCGCGGAGGAGGCTCGCGGAGATGCGCTCGCGCGGATGAAGGCCGGAATCGCCGCTGCGGAGGCGCTCCCCGCCCCCGACCCCGAGGAGGTCTTCGCGCACGCCTACGTCGACCCGCCCCCCGGCCTGCGCGATGGCTGAGCGGACCCTCGTCGAGGCCGTGAACGACGCGCTCCACACGGAGATGGAGCGCGACGGCGACGTCATGGTCATGGGGGAGGACGTCGGGCGCGCCGGCGGCGTCTTCCGGGCGACCGCAGGGCTCCACGAGCGCTTCGGCGCCGACCGCTGCGTGGACACGCCGCTCGCCGAGGCAGGGATCCTCGGCACCGCCGTTGGCCTCTGCATGGCCGGCTGGCGGCCCGTTTGCGAGATGCAGTATGAGTCCTTCAGCTACCCCTGCCTCGACCAGCTCATCTGTCACGTCGGCCGCTACCGCTGGCGCACGAACGGGGCGATGGAGTTCCCGCTGACCGTCCGCATGCCGACGGGGGGCGGCGTGCGCGCGCCCGAGCTGCACGAGGACTCGCCCGAGGCCTACTACGTGCACACGCCGGGCGTGAAGGTGGCGATCCCCTCGACGCCGAGTGACGCAAAGGGGCTCCTCGCCGCGGCGATCCGCGACCCCGACCCGGTCGTCGTCCTCGAGCCGAAGCTCCTGTACCGCAATCCCCGCGGCGACGTGCCCGACGGCGAGCACGTCGTCCCCCTCGGCCGGGCGCGAATCGCCCGCGAAGGGGAAGACGTGAGCCTGATCGCGTACGGGTCGATGGTGCAAACGGCGCTCGCGGCGGCGAACGAGCTCGAGGCGGCCGCGGAGGTCGTCGACGTCCGCTCGCTGAAGCCGCTCGACGAAGAGACGATCCTCGCCTCGGTCGGGAAGACGGGCCGGGCGGTCATCGTGCAGGAGGCGCCCCGGGTGGCCGGGTTCGGGGCCGAGATCGCCGCCGTCATCGCCGAGAAGGCGATCCTCGACCTGCGCGCGCCCGTGCTTCGCGTGACCGGGTACGACGTGCCCTTCCCGTACTGGTCGGTCGAGCACGAGTACCTGCCCTCCCCGGAGCGTGTCGCCGCGGCGGCGCGGCGCGTGCTGGAGTACTAGGGAGCCCGTGGCCTACGAGTTCAAGCTGCCCGACCTCGGCGAGGGCGTGGCGGAGGGAGAGATCGCGCGCTGGCTGGTGGAGGTCGGCCAGGCGATCGAGGAGGACGCGCCGCTCGTCGAGATCCAGACGGACAAGACGACCGTCGAGATCCCGTCGCCGGCCGCGGGTACGGTCGCGCGCATCCTCGTCGGGGAGGGCGAGCTCGTCCCGGTGGGGACGCCGCTCGTGGTGATCGGCGCCGAGGGCGGCGCGCCGGAACCTGCCGAGGCGGCCGAGACGCGCAAGGTGCAGGCGACGCCGCTGGTGCGGAGGATCGCCGCGGAGCTCGGCGTCGATCTCGCCGCCGTGCGGGGAAGCGGGCCCGCCGGCCGCGTCACGGAGGAGGACGTCAGGGCGGCGGCGGGGCCGCGCGAGGGCGAGCGGCGCGAGCGCCTGCGCGGCGTCCGGCGCGTGATCGCGCAGCATCTGACGAGGGCGCACCGAGAGGTTCCCGCCGTCACGGTCGTCGAGGAGTGCGACTTCACCGAGCTCGGCCGCGTGCGCGGGGAGCGCTCTTACCTGCCGTACCTCCTCCAGGCGGTCGTCGCCGGCCTCCGGGAGTTTCCCGAGCTGAACGCGACGCTCGACCGCGACGAGATCGTCTACTGGGAGCGCTACGACCTGGGCGTGGCGGTGCAGACGGACGAGGGCCTGGTCGTGCCCGTCCTGCGGGACGCGGACGCGAAGGACCTCGACGAGCTCGAGGCGGAGGCCCGGCGCCTCTCCGAGGGCGCTCGGGCGGGGAGCCTCGAGCCCGAAGAGCTCCGGGGCTCGACCTTCACCGTCACGAGCGCCGGCCGTCTCGGCGGCCTCTTCGCCACGCCGCTCGTCAACCATCCCGAGGTGGCGATTCTCGGGCTCCACCGCATCGCTCCGCGACCCGCCGTGCGCGACGGCGAGATCGCCGTCCGCGATGTCGGCTGGCTCTCGTGCACGTTCGACCACCGCGTGGTGGACGGCGCCCGAGCGAGCGAGTTCCTCCTCTCGGTCGTCGGCCGCCTCGAATCCGTTTCCTGACAGGCTCCGTATGGGGAGGCGGGTAGGTATCCGCACAGGGGAGAGAGGAGGAGCTAGATGCGGAAGTTGTGGGTTCTGACAGCCGTCGTCCTGCTCGTGGGCCTCGTCGCCGGAACGGCGGCGCTCGCGCGCGGCGGCGGGGGCGGGGACGACTTCGAGGCCAAGCTGAACGGCTACCAGGAGGTTCCCTCGAAGTCCACCGTCGCCCGTGGCAGCCTCGAGGCCGAGCTCGAGGACGGCGTCATCGAGTACAGGCTCAGCTACAGGAGGCTGGAGACGCCGGCGCTGTTCGCGCACATTCACTTCGGCGAGCGCCACACGAACGGCGGCGTGATCGCCTTCCTCTGCGGAGGGGGCGGGAAGCCCGACTGCCCGACGACGTCCGGAACGGTGCGAGGCGAGATCGCTCCAGCCGACATCGTCGGCCCGGAAGATCAGGGTATCGAGCCGGGCAGCTTCCGGGAGGCGGTCCGCGCCCTTCGGGCCGGCGCCGTGTACGCGAACGTCCATTCCGAGCGGTTCCCGGGCGGCGAGATCCGCGGCCAGATCCACAGAGACTGAGGCGGTCGCGTGGACCCGGCGAACACCGGGCCCGGCGACTTCCCGGGCGGTGAGATTCGCGGCGACCTCTAGACCGGTCGCGGAGTAGTCCAGAGGGGCGGGCCCAGTGGGCCCGCCCCTCTGCTGCCAGCCGGCTAGGCGAGGACCTGCTCGGAGCTCGTCCCTGTGAGGTAGGGGGCGAGCATCCGCTCGATCTGCGGCGCGCTCGCCCGCCCTTCCAGGCGGGCGACCGGCTTCCGGTCGTCGACCAGCACCAGGGTGGGGATCTTGTCCACGCCGAGAGCCTCCGCCAGCTCGGGCGAGCTCCCGACATCGACCAGGGAGATCCGCAGGCGTGACCGCTCCTTGCGGGCGAGATGCGCCAAGAGGCTCTCCATACGGCGGGCTGGGCCCGAATGCGAGGCCGTGAAGAAGAGCAGCAGCGGCTTGGAACTTCCGTTGTTCGTGTGAGGCACGGGGGGTTGCACCTCCTTGGGGATCTGTCGCAATTCTTACCCGGAGAGGCGCCGACGCGAACGGAACGCTGGTGGGTATTTCCAGGGGTACTCTCAGGCGCCGCGGGTGCGCCGAGAGGAGTCCGCAGGCGGTGTGGGCAGCGGAACGAACTGGACGCTGGGGCGGCGCTGTCCCGCCTGCGGGAACAGCTCCATCAGGTCGTACGCCTCCGTCGGAAGGCCGACCGTGACCGCGAGGCCGAGCCCCTGCGCCTCGGCGACGGTGATCGGGTCGTCGTGCGTGTAGTGGCCGCCGGCGAGCTCCTCCGCGAGCGAGTCGGCCTTCTCGGCTCCTACCTGCTCGATCACGAGCTCGCGGACGACTTGCTTCATGTGCCGCAGTGCCTTTTCGGCCACGTCGGCCATCACCAGCGTGCGGTCGTCGAGGCGCTCGGTCGGCTTCTTGGCCGCGACCCGGACGAGCGAGGCCGCGGGCATGTCGCCGAGCTGTGGGTCGACCGGGCCGAGCACGGCCGCTTCGTCCATGAGGATCTCGTCCGCCGCGAGCGCCAGGAGCGTCCCGCCCGACATGGCGTAGTGAGGGACGAGCACCGTCACCTTCGCCGGGTGCGACCTCAGCGCGTACGCGATCTGCTCGGAGGCGAGGACGAGCCCTCCGGGCGTGTGCAGGATCAGGTCGATCGGCGTCTCCGCCGGCGTCAGCCGGATCGCGCGGATAGCGGCCTCCGAGTCGTCGATGTCGATGTAGCGGACGAGAGGGACTCCGAGGAAGCCGACGGTCTCCTGGCGGTGGATCATCACGATCACTCGGGTGCCACGCGCGCGCTGGAAGGCGGACAGCGCTCGGGCGCGCCGCATCGCTACCACACGCCGACCGATCGCGGGGACGACGAGCAGGGCGAAGAGGAGGATGACGAACAGGGTGCCGACGTCGATGGCGCGAGGATACGGACGGGCACGGCTGGACAGCCGGGAGGGGTGGCTACACTCGCGCTGATGGACGGCATCCTCGACTGGTACCTGCTCGGGGTCGTGGTCGGGCTGGGAGTGACCGACGGGGCGGCGGCGGCCGGGGCGTTACGGCGGCTCGTCTACGCCTTCCTCGCTCTCGCGGCGGTCGCCGCGGCGCTCGTCGTGACGGCTCTCGCCCTGCCGTGGTGGGCCCTCGGCGCGTTCGTGGCCGCCTCGCTCCTGGCCTGGGTGGCCTTCCGCCGCCTGTCCCTCGACGCGCTCCCTGCCGCCGTCCTCGGGAGCCTGCTCCTGGCGGCCCTTCCCGCGACCGGCTACCTCCTGGCGCTCGCCGCCCCCGTTGCTGGCGCTCGCCTCGGGCGCCGAGCCGCCTCCCGTTACGCCGGGCTGAGAGTCCTTGCCCGAGACTGACGCGCCCGCGAAGAAGCTCGTTCTCGTCGTCATCGACGGGCTGACCCCCGCGGTGCTGGAGCGCGGCGTGCGCGAGGGACGCCTGCCTGCGCTCGCATTCCTGCTCGACGCGGGCACGTACGAGCGGGGGACGACGGTCTTCCCCTCGCTGACGCCGGTCTGCCTCGCCTCGATCGCCACCGGCGCGTATCCCGACGTCCATCACATCCCTCACCTCGCCTGGTACCACCGTGGAGAGAAGCGGCTCGTGGAGTACGGATCGTCCTTCTCGGCCATGCGTGCGGCGGGCGCGCGGCGCTCGATCCGGGACACGATCTTCAACATGAATCACGCCCATCTGGCGGCGGGCGCGACGACGGTCTTCGAGGCCTTCGACGACGCGGGCCGGGTGCCGGCGGCGATCAACTTCACCTGTTACCGGGGGCGCACCAGGCACCCGATCCGCCTACCCGGACTGGCCCGGAGGAACCGCTGGTACGAGGCGGCCTACGGCCCCCGACGCTTCTTCTTCTTCAACCTCTTCGAGTCGGACGTCACAGGAGCGCCTCTCGCCATCCGCTCGCGGCTCGAGGGCTCGATCGACGACTACGCTGCCGCGGTCGGGTCCTGGCTCGTGACGCGCGACGGCTTCGACTTCCTCGTCTTCTACCTCCCGGACTACGACTACGCCTCCCACATCGCCGGGCCGGACGCCGCGCTCGGCGCGCTCGAGCGCGCCGACCGGGCGCTCGGGCGCCTCATGGAGTCCGCGGGCGGCTTCGAAGGCTTCCTCGAGCGCTATGCGGTCGTCGTGTGCTCCGACCACGGGCAGACGCCGGTCGAGCGGCTTGCGCGGCTCCAGGACGCGTATCCCGAAGGGATCGCGGCCTGCATCCTCGCCGCCGCCTCCAACCGGGCCGGGATGGTCTACCGCCTCCCCGGCTGCCGCACGGAGGTGCGGGAGCTCGCCCAGCGTCTCGACGACCAGCCCGCCGCCGACGTCGTCCTCTTCCGCGAGGACGGCGCGGCCGTCGCCCGGCGCGAGGGGCTCGAGCTCCGGTTCGCGCCGGAGGGTGAGGGTGGGTGGAGCCTCGAAGGGGACGCCGCCGTCCTCGACGAGGAGCGGTACCCGAACGGCCTCGAGCGGGCCTGGCGCGCTCTTGCCTGCCCGAACGCCGGCGAGCTCCTCGTCTCCGCGGCGGAGGGCTGGGAGCTCGCCGACCTCGGCGGCCGCCACCATGTCGGAGGAGGCAGCCACGGCTCCCTCCTCGCCGGGGACTCGACCGTGCCGCTCGTGGCCGCCGGCTTCGAGGGCTCGCCCTTCCCGCCCGATCCGACGGTGACCGATCTCGCCCCGCTCGCCCTGCGGCACTTCGGCATCGATCCGCCCCCCTCCATGCATGCCTCCCGGGTTCTGGCCCACGCCTGACTTCGAGGCCGACCGGGCCCGGATGGTCGCGGAGCAGCTCGAGGCCCGCGACATCGTCGACCGGCGCGTCCTCGACGTGATGGGCCGCGTCCCGCGGGAGGCGTTCATCGACGACGACGACTGGAAGCGCGCCTACGAAGACATGCCGCTTCAGATCGGCTGGGGCCAGACGATCTCGCAGCCGTACATGGTCGCGCTGATCGTCCAGACGGCGAACGTGCACGAGGGTGACCGCGTTCTCGACATCGGGACGGGCTCCGGCTACCAGGCGGCCGTCCTCTCGGAGCTCGGGGGCGAGGTGCACACGATCGAGCGGCTCCCGGCCCTCGCCGAGAAGGCGGCCGAGCGCCTGGCTGCGGCCGGCTACGACCGGGTCACGGTGCACGAGGGAGACGGCTCGCTCGGCCTCCCCGAGCACGGCCCGTTCGACGTCGTCACCGTGGCCGCCGCAGCACCCGGGCTGCCGATGACCCTCTACGACCAGCTCGTCCCCGGGGGCCGTCTCGTCGTCCCCGTGGGCGACCGGCACGGGCAGCGGCTCGAGCTCGTGGTCAAGAGCCCCGAAGGCCCGGCCGTGCGGCGCTCGGTGCCCTGCCGCTTCGTCCCGCTCGTGGGCGACGCCGGCTACCAGCGGTAGTGCCCCTTCGAGTAATGCTGCCTAGCTTCTGGGTTGCGAGTACCAAGCGAGAGGGGTCTGGCGCCGCGTAATCGCGGGTCGGAATCAGGCGTGTATTGGCCGGAGGGGCACTGGCCCGTTCGGGGCGACTCGCCCGCGACTAACCTTTCCGCACGGTGGCCACTCGACCCGAGGCGAGCACTTCCCGCACGGGCGCGCTCACGGATGCGGCCAACCTGGCGCTGCGGCGGCCGGGGAACTGGATCCAGCTCGCGAAGTTCTGTCTCGTCGGGGCCTCCGGCTACGTCGTCAACCTCGCCGTCTACGCGACGCTGCTCCACTTCGATGTCTACTACCTGCTCGCGGCGGTCGGCTCCTTCCTCGTCGCGGTTACGAACAACTACGTCTGGAACCGGCTCTGGACCTTCCGGCACCAGCGTGGGCATCTCGTCTTCCAGGGGTTCCGCTTCTTCGTCGTCTCCGTCGTCGCGTTGGCGGCGAATCTCGCCTTCCTCTCCGTCCTCGTCGCCTTCGGCGTTCCCAAGCTCCCCGCCCAGGCGGTCGCCATCGGGCTCGTGACGCCCTGGAACTTCGTCGCCAACAAGCTCTGGAGCTTCCGACGGCGGCGCGTCGGCTAGCTGTCACGGCGGTTCTCGCCCTCGCGCTGGCGCTCGCTGCGCCCGCCGTGGCCGCGCCGACGGCGCCCGTCTACGACTCGGACGGCAACGTCGTCGATACGCCGTTCGTCCCCGAGGAGCCCAAGCCCACGCTGACGGAGGAGCGCGCGATCGCGGTCGGCGTTGCGGACTCGAAGATCGCCGGCTGGCTCGACCGGTATCCCGAGCGCACCCTTACGAAGGAGGGCGAGTTCGATCCCGACTCGGGACTGTGGGAGATCAAGGTCTGGTCGGATCTGCCCGACGCGGGCCAGGTCGCGCTCGCCAAGGTCGAGGATTCGACGGGGAGGGTGACCGAGGCCTGGACCGGGCCCCAGGTCGCGTGGAAGATGGCGCGCGGCTACGACGGGGCCTTCGGCCGCAAGATCAACGAGCCCTGGATCTGGCTTCCGCTCTGCGCCGTCTTCCTGATCGGCCTGGCCGACCTGCGCCGCCCGCTCTCGATTCGGAACCTGGACCTGCTCGTCCTCCTCTCGTTCAGCATCTCGCTCTGGTTCTTCAACCAGGGGAACGTCTTCGCGGCGATGCCGCTTGCCTATCCGCCCCTGCTCTACCTGCTCGCGCGCATGGGCTGGATCGGGTGGCGAGGGCGCGGCAGCCCGGCGCGGTCCCTTTGGCCCGTCTGGCTGCTGCTCGCTGCCACCGTCTTCCTCGCCGGCTTCCGTGTCGGGCTCAACCTCCAGGCTTCGAACGTCATCGACGTCGGTCTCGCGGGCGTGATCGGAGCTCAGCGCATCGTCGAGGACGGGGAGATGCCCTACGGGCACATGCCCGACGACACCGGGGCGGAGTGCGGTCCCGCGGACGCGGACGGCTACGTGCGCGAGCGGATCCAGACGAACGGCCGCTGTGAGGTGGCGAACGGCCGCGGTGACACGTACGGGCCCGTCAGCTACCTCGCGTACGTCCCCGGCGTCCTCACGATGGGCTGGAGCGGGAAGTGGGACTACCTTCCGGCCGCGCACTTCACGTCCATCCTCTGGGATGCGCTCGCCCTCTTGGGCATGGGCGCCCTCGGCGTCCGCTTCGGCGGTGCCCGGCTCGGAGCGACGCTCGCCTTCGCGTGGGCGGCGTACCCCTTCACGCAGTACGTCTCGAGCTCGAACTCGAACGACGCGATCATGCCGGCCCTGCTCGTCTGGGGGCTCGTCTTCGTGACCTCGCCGCCGGCCCGCGGGCTCGTCCTCGGGCTGGCCGCCTGGGCGAAGTTCGCCGCGCTCCTCCTTCTGCCGCTCTGGGCCTCCTACGGGCGCGCGCTGCGCTGGCCTCGCCAGCAGCTCTTCGTCGCAGGCGGCTTCCTGCTCGCGACGGCCTTCTCCTTCTGGGTGCTCCTGCTCGAGCCCGACCCGCTCCACGCCGCGCGCGTCTTCTGGGACCGCACGTTCGGCTGGCAGCTCTCACGTCCCTCGCCCTTCTCCATCTGGGACTGGGACGAGTATCCGGGCTTCCCCGACCTGAGCACCGTCCAGACGGCGCTCAAGGTGACGCTCGTCGTCGCGGCCGTCGCGCTCGCCTTCGTGCCCCGCGTGCGCAACGGGCTCCAGCTGGCCGCCCTCTCGGGGGCGCTCCTCATCGGCTTCGAGCTCGTGCTGACGCACTGGTTCTACCTCTACATCCCGTGGTTCTTCCCCTTTGTCGCCTTCGCGCTGCTCGCGCCCGCGGCGGTCCGGGTGGCCCGCGCGGAGACCGTCGTCGATGAGCCGGCCGACGAGCCTCAGGCTCGAGAGCTCGTACCGGCCCGCTGAGGCGTCGGCGCGGCCGTGGGCGGCGCTCGCCCTCGGCGTGCTCCTGCTGACCCTCGCGTGGGCCGCGCTCCACCTGCCCGCCTTCGACCGCTTCCAGATCGTCGACACGCCCGTCTACCAGGAGTACGGCGAGCGGATAGCGGACGGCGAGGTGCCCTACCGCGACTTCGAAGTCGAGTACCCGCCGGCCGCTCTCCCCCTCTTCTGGCTGCCGACGCTCGCGCCCCAGGATCACTACGCCTCCGTCTTCGAGGGGCTCATGTGGGCTTGCGCCGCGGCGACGGTCGGCTTCGTCGTGCTCGGGCTCGCCGGTGTGGGCGCGGGCGCGGCGCGGCTCTTCGCCGCCGCCGCCTTCGTGGGCGTGGCCCCGCTCGCGCTCGGGTCGGTCGTGCTCACGCGCTACGACCTCTGGCCGGCCGCGCTCACCGCGGCGGCGCTCGCGGGCTTCGCCACGGGACGGGAGCGGCTCGGCTTCGGGGCGCTCGCGCTCGCCGTCGCGGCCAAGATCTACCCGCTCGTCCTCCTGCCGCTCGCGCTCGTGTACGGCTGGCGGCGCGGGTCGCGAGAGGTCGTGCTCGGGCTCGGAGTCTTCCTCGCGGTCCTCGCGCTCGTCGTCGGGCCCTTCCTCCTCGTCGCCCCGGGCGGGCTCTGGGAGAGCGTGAGCGGGCAGGTCGGGCGGCCGCTCCAGATCGAGAGCCTGGGCGCGGCCGTCCTTCTCGCAGCGCACCGGCTCGGCTGGTACGAGGCGACCGTCGTCTCGACGCACGGCTCCCAGAATCTGGCGGGCCCGCTCCCGGACACGCTCGCCGCGGCGCAGACTGTTCTTCAAGGACTCACTCTTTTCGCCGTTTGGGTTCTCTTCGCGCGCGGGCGGATCGGCTCCGAGCGTCTCCTCCTCGGCGCGGCCGCCGCGACCGTCGCCTTCGTAGCGCTCGGCAAGGTGCTCTCACCGCAGTTCCTCATCTGGCTCTTGCCCCTCGTCCCGCTCGTGGCGGGCGCTGCCGGGCTCGCGGCGGCCGCCGTGCTCGGCGCCGCGCTCGTGACGACGCAGCTCTGGTTCCCCAGTCGCTACTGGGACGTCGTCGCGCTGGAGCCCGTGGGCTGGCTCGTGCTCGTGCGGGACGTCCTCCTCGTCGCGCTCTTCGCGATGCTGGCCGCGGCGCTCGCCCGCGGCAGGCGCCTGGGTCAGTCGACCTGAACGCGGAGGGACTCGCAGCGTGTCGCGCGGCCGTCCGCGTCGCAGTCCACCACGACGCCCTCGATGCGAACGTCGCCTTCGGCTGGGTGGAACCGGACCGGCATCCCCGTCTTCATGCGCTGGATGGCCAGCTCGGCGCGGACTCCGATGACGGAGTCGTGCGGCCCCGTCATGCCCGCGTCCGTGATGGCGGCTGTCCCTCCCGGGAGCACCCGGGCGTCGTTCGTCTGCACGTGCGTGTGGGTCCCGACCACGGCCGTGACGCGGCCGTCGAGCATGCGGGCGAGGGCGACCTTTTCGCTCGTCGCCTCGGCGTGGAAGTCGACGACGACGACCGGTGTCTCGCGCCGCGCCTCCTCCACGAGGGCGTCGACCTGCTGGAACGGGTGCACGAGGACATTGAGGAAGAGCGCGCCCAGGAGGTTGACGACGGCGACCAGCTCGCCGCCTCGCGACTCCACGACCGTGAGCCCGCGGCCCGGTGCGTGGTCGCCCATGTTGGCGGGCCGCACGATCCGCGGGCTCTTCTCGAGAAGCGGCACTAGATCGCGGTGGCGCCAGACGTGGTTGCCCGTCGTGACGACGTCGGCTCCAGCGCCGAGGAGCTTCTCCGCGAGCTTCGCCGTCAGCCCGATTCCGTCCGCTGCGTTCTCCCCGTTGACAACGCAGATGTCGGCGGTGAGTTCGTGCCTGAGCTCGTGCAGCCGCGCCTCCACGGCCCGCCGGCCCGGAGCTCCGAAGACGTCCGCGAGGAACAGGATCCGCGTACGCGAATCCTTACGAGGGGTTCGTCACCGAGGCGGCCGGGTGCACCTCGAGGTGCACGTGCTGACCCTTGTCCTGCGTGTAGCGCGCGAGCCCGGCGCGCTCGACGGGCGAGAGGTCGATGATGCGACCGATCTTGGTGCGGCCCGATCTGACTGTCGAGCCGACGGTGAGCGCGGGATCCGGACGGAGGTTCGTGAGCGACACGACGACGCCGGGGTTCCCGGACGGCTGCACGTCGATGCGGACGCCGTAGGCGCGTCCGTTGATGACCTGGTCGGTGATGGCGAGGATGCTCCCGTCGACGGGAGCGTAGACATCGGTCTCGACGGGCGCGCCGACGTCGAGCCCGCCGGTCCGGGCGCCGACCCCGCCGTCCAGCAGGTAGTAGCGCAGGCTGGAGCCGTTGGAGCCGAAGAGCTTGCGGATGATCCGCTCAGCGAGCCCGGCGTTGGCCTGCGTGCCGACCGGCTCCAGGCCGAGCGCGCTCGACCCGGCGGCGTGGTAGCCGATCGCCGTCACGCGGCTCTGGTTCACGGGTAGCTGGATCCGGAGCGAGTCGTGCATGGCCACGACCTGGGGCTGCGGCGGCCCCGCTGGGAGCAGCCGGTTGGCCGGCGCGGGGCCGGTAAAGGCGACTGTCGTCGGCGCGCCGGTTCCGAAGGCGGTGAGGACGAGCGTCACGAGGGAGACGCACACGACGACGATCAGGGCCGCCATCCTGCGCGCACGACGGGCTTTCGTGCGCATCTCGTCCCGCCTCCGGTTCCGGGCGCGCACACTCAGCCCGGTGGCCTGGGGGGTAGCCATCCGCGGCACGGTAACCGAGGTCACCTCGGCTTTCAAACGTTCATGTGGCTCGGGCTGGAGCGCGAGCGCGCCCTCGGTCCCGAACGACCAGTCCTCGTCGACGCCCCAGAGGTCGACGACATTCCCGCGATTTGCAGGCACTTCCCCCTCTCGATCGTAGAGACGGGTTCCCGAGGGCATTGCTAGTGCCCCTCCCGGTGACGCTGCCGTGCCTCTGCCGTGCGAAAAGCAAGCCAGGCAAGGACGCAGAGAGCCCGCGTATCTTGGAATACGTGGGCGACCGAGGACGCAGCATGGCGCCGCTTTGCAGCCGGCAGAGGTGCGGTGGGCGTTGCCGGGTGGGGCACAGGCCTTGCGACGTGGTCGCCGCTCACTCTCACCGTGCCAGGGGCGGCGGACGTTGAGCGCGGCGCTTCTCTCCGTGCGGGGTGTCGCGCGCCGGTACGGCCACCACGTCGCACTGGCTCCCACGAGCCTCGACGTGCGCGGAGGCGAGACGCTCGCCTTCATCGGGCCGAACGGGGCCGGGAAGTCGACCCTGCTGTCGATCCTTGCCGGCGCGCTCGAGCCGGACGAGGGAGAAGTCGTGGCGATGGAGCCGCCGCCGCGGGTCGGCTGGGTGCCGCAGCGGCCGGCTCAGTACGCGAAGCTCACGCCCCGCGAGAACCTCGAGCTCTTCGCCCGCCTCGAGGGCGTGCCCGAGCCGAGGGCGCGGGCACGTCGGCTGCTCGATCTCCTCGAGCTTCCAGACGACGACCGCGTCTCCGCTGAGCTCTCGGGCGGGAACCAGCAGCGACTCAACCTCGCCGTCGCGCTTCTCGCCCAGCCCGACGTCCTTCTGCTCGACGAGGCGACGGCCTCGCTCGATCCGCGCCAGCGGCGACGCTTCTGGGACGTGGCGCACGCGGTCCGGGAGCGTGGAGGAGCAGTCGTCTTCGTGACCCAGAACCTCGAGGAGCTCGAGCGCTTCGCGGACCGCGTCGCCGTCCTGCTCGACGGCCGCATCGTCTTCGAGGGGACGCTGCCGCAGTACGAGGCCGACCCTTCGGCGGACGTTTTCGCGTGACCGCGATCGGGCTCCTCGTCCGCAAGGACCTGCGTGTGCTCCGGCGTTCCCCGGTCCTCCTCGGCGCGCTCGTCCTCTACCCGCTTCTCTTCGCGGTCCTCGTCGGGCTCCTGGTTCGCTTCGCGGGGGATCGGCCGCAGGTCGCCTTCGTCGACCTCGACGATCTTCCGGCCGAGTTGACGATCGCAGGCGAGACCTTCGACGTCGACAGCGTGATCGGCCAGGTGAACGACAAGGCGGAGCTCGTGCCGATGGAGGAGCAGGAGGCCGAGCGCGCGCTCGAGACGGGCGAGGTCGTCGCCGCCATCGTCGTCCCCCGTGGCTTTGCGAGCAGGCTCCGCGGGATGGTCGAGAGCCCGACGCTCGTGCTGCGCCTGGGCAAGGGCGGGCTGGCCGGGCGGGCCGAGCTCTCGACGCAGGCGCTCGTCTACCGCCTGAACCTCCTCCTCCAGGAGGCCTACATCTCCGCCAACCTCGCGTACGTCGAGCTGCTCGTCGAGGGCGGCGAGTCGGAGTTCCTCGGCAACGAGTTCGACGTCGTGGGCCTCGAGGAGGCCGCCGAGATGCTGGACGAGCTCGAGGCACGGACGGAAGACCCGGAGGCGCTCGAACGCATCCGCGAGCTCGCCACCTTCGTCGACGAGGCGCTCCTGGCCCTCGGGCAGTCGGGGGAGACCCTGCGCGCGACGGCGAACCCCATCCAGCTCGAGACCGATCGCGAGTCCGGTCGCACCTGGCTCCTCTCGGCCCAGCTCCAGTCCTACGCGCTCGCGCTCACGCTCGCCTTCGTCTCGATCCTGCTCGCCGCCGGCGCCATCGCGGCGGAGCGCGACGAGAACGTCGTCGGCCGGCTCGCACGCGGGCTCGTGCCGCTGATCCAGCTCATCGCCGCGAAGGTCGTCGTCGCCGCGCTCGTCGCCCTGGGCGTCGGGCTCTCGCTCGCGCTCGTCTTCGGGGTCGCCACCGAGGTGGTCGGTGTGGAGGGTGGGGAGCCCTGGGAGCGGCTGCCGCTGCTGGCCGTCGGGCTGGCGCTCGCCGGGGCGGCGTTCGGAGCGTTCGGCGTCCTGCTCGGCGTGGTGGCGCGCGAGTCGCGGACGGCGGTGCTCGTCGCGTTCCTCGTCGCCCTGCCGGTCGTCCTCATCGGGCTTGTTCCCGAAGGATCGGTCGAGGCGGCCGGCTGGGTCTCCCAGGCCTTCCCCTTCGGCCACGCGCAGCGCTTCTTCGAGTCTGCGCTCTTCGATCTCGACCCCTGGGGGCGACTCGCACGCGAGGCCGCCTGGCTCGTCGGCATCGCCGCGGCGTTCGCGGCGCTGGCCAGGATGGGCGTGCGAAGATTGCTGGCATGAGCGCGAGCGCTCATGCCAGGGGAAGGGTGTCGGGAAACCGGGAGGTTTCCCGAGTGTGTCCGCGCGCGCCGCGCGCCGTAGCTGGAGAAGAGGGGGTCCGTGGGGAACATAGTTCCGCCACGGGAGCGAGCCGAAGGTGAGCGGCCTGGCATAGATGGCCACCTTTCCGGTCACGCGCCTGCGGCGTTTCCGGCGCACCGCCGAGCTCCGCTCGCTCGCCCGCGAGACGCGCCTCTCGCTCGAGGACTTCGTCCTCCCCCTCTTCGTCTGCCCGGGTGAGGGCGTCGAGCGCCCTCTCGAGGGGCTGGCCGGCATCGGGCAGCGCTCCGTCGACCGCCTCTGCGAGGAGGCCGAGGAGGCGCATCGGCTCGGGGTCCCCGCCGTCCTCCTCTTCGGGATCCCGGAGGAGAAGGACGAAGCCGCCTCGGGCGCCTACGACGACGACGGGATCGTCCAGCGCGCGTTGTACGCGCTCCGCGAGCGCGTACCGGGGCTCGTGCTCCTCACGGACGTCTGCCTGTGCGAGTACACGTCGCACGGCCACTGCGGCGTCGTCGACGGCGACGAGGTGTTGAACGACGTCACGCTCGAGCTCCTGGCCCGCACGGCGGTGAGCCATGCGGAGGCCGGCGCCGACGCGGTCGCGCCGAGCGACATGATGGACGGGCGCGTCGGAGCGATCCGGGGCGCCCTCGACGGCGAGGGCTTCGAGCGCGTGCCCGTCGTCTCCTACGCGGCCAAGTACGCGTCCGCCTTCTACGGGCCGTTCCGCGAGGCGGCCGAGTCGACTCCCGCCTTCGGGGACCGGCGGAGCTACCAGATGGACGCGCCCAACATCCGCGAGGCGCTCCGCGAGTGCGAGCTCGACCTCGAGGAGGGCGCGGACGCGCTCGTCATCAAGCCGGCTCTCCCGTATCTCGACGTGATCGCCGCGGTGCGTGCGCGCTTCGACGCGCCCGTCTGGGCCTACAACGTGAGCGGCGAGTACGCGATGCTGAAGGCGGCCGCGGCGCGCGGGTGGCTAGACGAGCGGCAGGCCGCCCTCGAGAGCCTCACCGCGATCAAGCGCGCCGGCGCGGACGTGATCGTCTCCTACTGGGCGCGCGAGCTGGCCGAATGGCTCTGAGGACGTCGCTCTTTCGGCGCGCGCGCGAGGTGATCCCCGGCGGGGTCAACTCACCCGTGCGCGCGTGGAGGGCCGTGGGCGGCGCCGAGCCCTTCTTCGTCCGGCGTGGCGAGGGCGCCTACCTGGAGGACGTGGACGGCAATCGCTACGTCGACTGGGTCATGTCCTGGGGGCCGCTCGTCTTCGGGCACGCCGACCCGGAGGTCGTGGAGGCGGTGCAGGAAGCGGCCTCGGAGGGAACGACGTTCGGAGCGCCCACCGAGCGCGAAGTGGAGCTGGCCGAGGAGATCGCAGATGCCGTTCCCTCCGTGGAGAAGGTGAGGCTTGTCTCGTCCGGGACGGAGGCCGCCATGTCCGCCGTCCGTCTCGCCAGGGGCTTCACGAAGCGAGACCGCATCCTCAAGTTCGAGGGCGGCTACCACGGCCACGCGGACGGGCTCCTGGCGAGCGCGGGCTCGGGCCTGGCCACGCTCGGGATCCCGTCGAGCCCCGGCGTGCCTTCGGCCGCGACAGCCGACACAGTCGTCTGCCCCTACAACGACTTCGCCGCGGCCGCGGCGGCGGTCGAGCGCTACGGCGAGGGCCTGGCGGCGGTGCTGGTGGAGCCCGTGGCCGGGAACATGGGCGTCGTCCCGCCCGAGCCGGGCTTCCTCGAGGCGCTGCGTGGGCTCTGCGACGCCGCGGGCGCGCTGCTCGTCTTCGACGAGGTCATCACCGGCTTCCGCGTCGCGCGGGGCGGCGCGCAGGAGCTCTACGGCGTCCGGCCCGACCTCACGATCCTGGGCAAGATCGCCGGGGGCGGACTCCCCCTCGCCGCCTTCGGGGGGCGGGCGGACGTGATGGACGTCCTCGCGCCGGGCGGGCCGGTGTACCAGGCGGGGACCCTCGCGGGGAACCCGCTCGCGACGGCGGCAGCGGTCGTCGTCTTGCGGCGGCTGCGCGACCCTTCCGTGTACGAGCAGCTGGAGGAGACCGGCGCCCGTCTGGAGGCGGGGCTCTCGGCTCCCGGCGTGACCGTGCAGAGGGTGGGCGGCATGCTCACCGCCTTCTTCCGGGAGGGTCCGGCGCGGAGCTTCGCCGAGGCCTCCGGAAGCGACGTCGAGCGCTACGGCGCCTTCTTCCGCCACCTCCTCGAGAGGGGAATCTACGTCGCCCCCTCGCAGTTCGAGGCCATGTTCGTATCGACGGCGCACGGCGACGCCGAGGTGGAGGCGACGGTCGAGGCGGCAGCGGAGTTCCTCCGCTGACGACGCTGTTCGAGACCATCGCCGTCGAGGCAGAGGTCGAGAGCCCTCTCTGGGCGAGGGCCCTTCTCCGTCGGGAGGAGCGCCAGCTGCTCCCTGTCTTCTCCCCGCTCGGCGAGGAGCGGTTCGCCGTCGGGCTCGAGTCCATCTACGAGGGCTACCTGCTGCACTACGGGCAGCCACGCCTCTTCGCCCCGGCCGACCGGGACACGGCGGTGCTGCTCGGCGACTACCTCTACGCGCACGGCCTCGTCCGCATCGCGTCCCAGGGCGAGGTGGACGTCGTGGCCGACCTCGCCGAGCTCCTCTCCGTCTGCGCCCAGCTTCGCGCCGAGAACCGGCCCGGCGACGGTGCCGCCTGGGCGGCGACGGTGGCCTGCCTGGGAGGCAGCGTCCTGCTCGAGGCGGCCCGCACCATGCTCCGGGACGGCGGCGACGCTTCCGAGCTCCGCGAGCTGGCCGCGCTCGAGGCGGGTGCGGACGCGGTCGAGCGGGCCCTCGCCCTGCACGCTGGACGAGTGGATTAGGATGGCACGCGTGAGCGACCTGGCCCTCTCCCTCCTCTTGGCGCAGGAGAAGTCGACCGCCGAGGAAGGCCGCGACATCATCATCGCGATGCTCGTCGTCGGACTCGTCTTCCTGAGCGTGATCGCCCTCGGCCAGCTCGGCCGCTGGATGTCGCACCGCCGCGGACGCGGCCACTGAGGACACGCCTCGCCCAGACCTGCCCGGTGCCTGGCACCGGACATGTTCTGCGCTGACGGTGGGTCGCAGGGATAGACTCGAAGTGGTGCCTGTCGCCGATCTCCGTTCCTGGATCGACCTGCTGCGGCGGGAGGGCGAGCTGGTCGAGGTCGGCGCCGAGGTCGATCCCTACCTCGAGATCACCGAGATCACCGACCGGGTCGTCAAGTCGGGCGGGCCGGCGCTCCTCTTCACGAACGTGAAGGGCTCCGAGCGCCCGCTCCTCATCAACCAGTTCGGCACCGAGCGGCGCATGTGCCTCGCCTTCGGCGCGGAGAGCCTCGACGCCGTCGCGCGCAAGCTCGAGGACGTGATCGAGATGCAGCCGCCGCAGGGGCTGGTGGAGAAGGTCAAGGGCCTGGGCAAGCTCAAGCGTCTCGCCGACTCGTTGCCGAAGACCGTCTCGCGCGGCGCCTGCCAGGAGCTGGTGCTCGAGCCCGACCTCGACGCACTCCCCATCCAGCACTGCTGGCCCGGCGACCCGGCGCCGTTCATCACGCTCCCGGCCGTGATCACGAAGGACCCGCGCACGGGTGTCCGCAACGTCGGCATGTACCGGATGCAGAAGATCGACGCGCGCTCGGCGTACATGCACTGGCAAATCCACAAGGACGGGCGCGCGGACTGGCTCGCCGCGGAGGGCAGGATCCCCGTCGCGGTCGCGCTCGGATCCGACCCGGTGACGACGTACTCGGCGAGCGCGCCC
>DASQWP010000136.1:0-7366 GCA_035640195.1 Gaiellaceae bacterium
CTTCTACGCGCACGACGGGCTCGACTACGAGGGAATCCTCCGCGCCGCCGTGAGGAACCTCGAGAGCGGCGAGATCGTGCAGGGCGGCTCGACGATCACGCAGCAGCTGGTCCGCAACCTCTACATCGGCAACGAGGTCACGTGGAAGCGCAAGACGAAGGAAGCCTGCCTGGCGCTGAAGGTGGAGGAGCAGGGCCTGCCGCCGCGGATGTGGGGCGAGATGCCGACCGGACTGACCGCCGCCGAGCGGAAGCGCTGGCGCAAGGACAAGATCCTCGAGACCTACCTGAACCAGGTCTACTTCGGGAACCACGCCTACGGGGCGGAGGCGGCCGCTCAGACGTACTTCTCCCGGCCCGCCGGCGACCTCACCCTCGGGCAGGCCGCGCTGATCGCCGGGCTTCCGCAGGCTCCCTCCGTCTACGACCCGTTCCAGCGGCCCGACGAGGCCGTGAGCCGCCGCAACGACGTGCTCCGCGCCATGTGGGACGCTGGCTACATCGATCAGACTCAATACGAGCGAGCGAGCGCCAGGGGCCTCCGCCTGAAGCGCGGTGAGCTCTATACGAAGATCCGTGAGCCGTACTTCTTCTCCTACGTGCGCGAGCAGCTCATCGACGCATACGGCGCGAGCACGGTGCGCGGTGGAGGCCTGAAGGTCTACACGACGATCAACCCGAAGTTCCAGAAGGCGGCCGTGGCCGCGATCGAGAACACGCTCACCGAGAAGAGCGACCCGGCCTCGGCGATCGTCTCGATCAACCCGAAGAACGGCGCCATCCGCGCGATGACGGCGGTCGCTCCGGGCCGCAAGAACCTCCAGTTCAACCTCGCGGCCCAGGGCCGCCGCCAGTCCGGCTCCTCCTTCAAGACGTTCGTCCTCACGGAGGCGATCCGCCAGGGGATCAATCCGGGCTCGACGATGTATCTGTCTGCTCCCTTCGTCTGGCAGCCCGATCCGAACAGCGAGCCCTGGGAGGTGTCGACATACTCCCACAGCTACTCCGGGCCCATGACGATCTCGAGCGCGACGCTGGCCTCCGACAACACCGTCTTCGCGCGGCTGACGCTCGACGTCGATCCCGAGAACGTCGTCAGGATCGCGCGCCGCATGGGGATCACGACGAAGCTCCAGCCGGTCGCGTCGATCGGCCTCGGCTCCAATTCGGTCTCGGTGCTCGAGATGGCCTCCGCCTACGCGACGCTGGCGGCCGGCGGCGTCTACTCGGAGCCGATGGCGATCCGCAAGGTCGTGCTCCCGAGGGGGACCGTGGACAAGGGGGCCGGCTGGGGCGTCTCCAAGCGCAAGCGTGTCATGCCGGACGGCGTCGCCTACGAGGTGACGAGGATCCTCCAGCAGAACATGACGGGCGGCACCGGCACCGGCGCCTACTACGGCGACCCGTCTTCGGCGGGCAAGACCGGCACGACGGACAACTTCGCCGACGCCTGGTTCGCCGGCTACACGCCTCGCGCCTCCACCGTCGTCTGGGTCGGGTACCCGAACGCCCAGATCGAGATGACGAGCGTGCACGGGATCCAGGTGGCCGGCGGCACGTTCCCGGCCACGATCTGGAACCTCTTCATGTCGTCCGTCTTCGCCGGCGCGCCCTCGTCCGACTGGCCTCTCCCGACGAATCCCGTCGAGTGGGTTCCGTTCCAGGGCCAGTACGAGTACGTCCCGCCTCCGCCCCCTCCCCCGGAGAAGAAGAAGGAGAAGGAGAAGGACAAGGGCAAAGAGGGCAAGGAGGAGGACGGCGAGGCGACCACGACGACCGAGGAGGAGCCGCCTCCGCCGCCCACCACCACCACGACCACCGAGGAGGGCTCCGGGGGCGGGGACGGCGCCTGACGTGACGCCTGCTCGGATGGACTGGGATGGCCACGGCGCGGGCGACGTCTGCCACCCGAAGTCGTAGCAGAGACCTCGCCCGCTCGCCGAACGCCGCGCTCCTGGCGGGCGGCGCGTGCTTCGTCCTCGTTGCTGCGGCGGTGGCCACGGCGTACCCGGAGAGCTCGCCGCTCGTGCCCGAGCACGAGGCGCCGGACGGCGGCTGGGCCTGGGCGTACCTCGTAGCGGCCGCGGCGGCCTTCGCCGCCTACGTCGGAGGGTTGCTCGCGCTCGGCCGCCTCCGGGAGACGAGGCTCGGAGCCGTACTCGCCCTCGCCCTCGCCGTGCAGCTCGCGCCGCTCGCCGGGCCCGTCCTCCTCTCCACCGACGTCTACACGTACTGGGACTACGGGCGCATCGGCGCCGTCCACGGCGGCAACCCGTACGAGGATCCCCCGAGCGACTTCCGGGACGACCCCGCCTACCTCTTGATGGGCGCGCAGTGGCGCGACACGACCTCCGTCTACGGGCCGGGATTCTCGCTCGCCTCGGAGGTGCACGCCTCCGCTGTCGGAGACTCGCCGGACACGGCGGCCTGGAGCTACAAGGCGCTGGCGGCGCTCGCCATGGTCGCCCTGACGATCCTTGCCGCTCGGCTCGGGCGGCGGCCGGCGTACGCGGCGGCCTTCGTCGGCTGGAACCCGCTCCTCGCTCTCCACTTCGCCGGCGGTGGGCACAACGACGCCTGGATGATGGCGCTCGTGCTGGGCGCGCTCGCCGCGGGGGCCTCCGGGCGGCGCGCTCTGGCCGGAGTGGCGTGGGCGCTCGCAGTGGCGGTCAAGTGGCTCCCGCTCCTCTTCATCCCGCTGCGGTACCTGGAGGCGCGCCGAGCGGGAAAGCCGGTCAACCACTACGCGTTCCCGGTGACGCTGGCACTCGTCGCCGGGGTTGCCAGCCTGGTCTACGGGGGCGCTTGGCTGGGAGCCTTCGGGCCCCTCCGCGAGAACCTCGTCGAGGAGCGCGCCGCCTACAGCATCCCCAGCCGGCTCGCGGATCTGGGGATCCCGGAAGGTGCCGCCGTCGCACTCCTGGCGGCTCTCTTCGTCGTCGCCTACGCCTGGCTTCTGCGGGAGGCGTGGCGCGGCCGGGCCAGGCTCGGTCTGACGGCCGGCCTTCTGCTCGTGGCCACCTCGTGGCTCGTCCCCTGGTACGCGGTCTGGGCCGTCCCGCTCGCCGCGGTGGAGGAGGACACCCCGGCCCGCTGGCTCGCCCTCGCCCTCTCGGCCTATCTCCTTCGGGACGCGGTTCCCTTGTGAGCCCGCCGAACCGGCGAGGAGCTAGCGTACGCCTGTCGTGGCCGAGCTGATCTCGATCGACGAGGCGCAGCGGCTCGTCCTCGAGCGGGCGAAGCCTCTCGAGGCCGAGCGGGTGCCCATCGAGCGCGCGGCCGGGCGCGTGCTCGCGGAGGCCGCGGCCGCCGCCGTCGACCTGCCGCCCTTCCCCAGCTCGGCCATGGACGGGTATGCCCTGCGCTCCGGCGACACGGCCGAGGCGCCCGTCACGCTCGCAGTCGCCGACCGGATCAGAGCGGGCCGGCCCGCCTCCCGCGCCCTCGGCGCCGGGGAAGCGATGGCAATCGCCACGGGCGGCGTCGTGCCCGAGGGCGCCGACGCGGTCGTCCCTCTGGAGGTGGTCGAGGAGACGGAAGAGCAGCTGGCCGTGCACGAGCCGGTCCCCGCGGGCGCCAACGTCCGTGGGCGGGGCGGCGACGTACGGGCCGGCGAGGGGGTCCTCGAGGCCGGCATGCGCCTGGGCGCGGCACAGGTCGGTGCGCTCGCGGCGGCGGGCGTCACCGAGGTGCGCTGCACGAAGCGGCCCCGCGCAGGGATCCTCGTGACCGGATCGGAGCTTCGCCCGCCGGGCGAGCCGCTCCGCGAGGGAGAAATCTACGAGTCGAACGGGCTCCTGCTCGCCACGGCTCTCGGGCGTGCGGGGGCCGTCCCCGCCCAGCTCGGCATCGTCGCCGACGACGCGGAGGAGCACCGCCGCACGATGGAGCGAGCCCTCCTCGGCTTCGACATGCTCGTCACCTCCGGTGGGGCGTCCGTGGGCCCACACGACCTCGTCCGGGAGGTGCAGCGGGAGCTGCGCGTCGAGGAGGTCTTCTGGGGCGTCGCCGTCAAGCCGGGGAAGCCGGTCGCCTTCGGCGTCCGCCGCGACCACCTTGTCTTCAATCTGCCCGGCAATCCCGTCTCCGTGCTCGTGACCTTCGAGCTCTTCGTCCGCCCGGCCGTGAACGCTCTTCTGGGAGCCACCGACCCGCTGCCGGCGTTCCAGCGCGGCACTCTTACGGCGCCCGTGCCCCGCAATGCGCACCGGGACGAGCTCGTACGCTCAGTTGTCAAGCATGACAACGGAAGCGTCGCGCTGCAGCCGCTCGCCGGCCAGGACTCGCACATGATCGTGCGCGCCGGGCAGGCGACCGCTCTCGTGCTCGTCGAGGCCGGGGAGGGAGAGCTCGCCGCGGGTGCGACCGTCTCCTTCCTGTCGCTCTAGACGACCGGCTCGACGTCCACCAGGCGGCCGTAGACGATCCAGCGCTGGGAGGCGCTGTAGAGCGGATGGCAGGCCGAGAGCATGACCGTGTCGAAGCCGCGGTTGCGGATGACGCTCCAGTCGTCCGAGTCGACGATCTCGTGCTCGAAGATCCGGTAGTGGAAGGTTCCGTAGGGCAGCTCGAGCACGATCGCGTCCCCTCGCTCGAGCTCGTCGATCTTGCGAAAGGGGGCGCCGAACGTCGTGCGGTGCCCGGCGATTCCGACCGTCTTGCCGAGACCGGGGAGGCTGGTGCGCTCGTAGTGCCCGGGGCCGCGCGAGAGGTCGGGCCCCCAGCGCGTGCCGTGCACGAAAACGGCCTCGATTCCGATCCGCGGGATTTCGATCCGCCCGAGCGGCTCGCCGAGCTCGATCGTCCTGGCGAAGCGGCGCGCCAATCCGGCGACGGCGATCCGCTGCGGGCCCTCGTCGACGAGACCGCGTGACGACGGCGCGCTCGCGCCGAAGTCCTCGAAGACCTCTTGAAGCTCCGAGTCGAGCCGGTTCTGCTGGTAGCGGTTGTAGACGTCGGTGACCGGGTCTCGCCAGAAGAGGACGGCGGCCGCGTACGCGAGCACGAGCAGGCCCACGACGATGAGCACGGTTCCCAGGCGACGCCGAATCATCCTTGCGAACTCTCACTCTCGGTCGCCGACGCGGGTTCGTCAACGGCTCGGAGATGGCGCCGACCGCGGACTCTCCTTCCGAGGAGGATCGCCTGGCGGACCCCTTCGCGAAGCGGCCCGCGCGCCGGCCGCTCGGACACGTCCGGGTACGGCGTGTAGCGGCCGAGCGCGACCGCCCCCGTCTGCCCGGCCGCCGCGCCCCAGGCGAGGAATGCGAGCACGAGCGGAATCGGCACGTAGCCGATCGCCACGAGGGCGAGCAGGTACCAGAAGGCGTCGAGCCCGAGCTCGTAGCGGAAGGCGAAGGAGCCCAGGAGGACGAGCGGCCCCGCGAAGCCGAGCGCGTAGAGCCCGAGCTGTGCCGCCCGGCCGCGGTCGGAGACCTGGGGCAGCCACAGCCACGCGTGCAGCGAGGGGAGGACGAAGACGAGCGCGTAGGGGTTCGTGGCGGCGACGACGAGCCCGACGACCGCGAGCACGAGCATCGCGGCGAGGTGGCCGCCGAGGTCCTCCTGGCGAGAGACGGACCGGGCGGGTGCCAGGCGCGGCCGGGCGACGAGCCAGCCGGCCGTGGAGAGGGCGAGGAGGGCGGCGAGGGCCGCCGCCGGCCACTCCGACGCCACGCGGCTCTCGAGGGCGATGGGCCGGTCGGCGCCGCTCGGCAGGATTCCGACGAGGGAGAAGATCGCGAGCACGGCGCCCAGCCAAAGCCAGACGCCGAGCCGGCTCCCGTAGCTCCGGAGCGCGGGGCCGAGCGGAATGTGCCGTCGCCGGCAGCGGGCGAAGAGATCGACGGTCGCCGCCAGGAAGGGGAGGAGCGCGGCGAGCAGGACGAACTGGATCGTCCAGCCGTAGAGGATCCGCGTGCCGAAGTAAATATAGGAGTCGGTGCCGCGGGCGACCTCAGCCGCCTCGTCGAGCGATCCGAGGAGCGCCTGCGCCGAGCGGCCGAGCTCGCCCAGCCGCCCCTCGTCGAGGCGAGCGAGCGAGTCGCCCTCCGCTGCCCGCGGGCGCTCGGCGCCCGTCGTGAGGGTGACCGCGGGCGTGCCGCGCGCGACGAAGGGAGCGTGACCGTGGAGGCTGAACGGGAAGGCGAGGTCGAGCAGCTGGCCGAGCGCGCCCGGTCGTGCAGGGGCGGTGCCGGCGTGCTCGCGGATGCTCGCCTCCGTCGTGGCGAGCAGCGTCGGGCTCGGGACCCGAGAGTTGTCGCTGGCGAAGTCGACGCGGGGCGTTTCCGGGCCTCCGACGGCGTCGAGGTTCACGACCGCGACCGTGCGATCGGCGTACCGCGAGCTCTCGGCGAAGGCGGCTGCCCCCAGGCCGCCGTAGGCGTCTCCGTCCGTGGAGACGAACACGAGCGTGTGCGCGAGCGAGGAGTCGCCCACGTCGCGGGCGAGCTCGAGGAGCGCGGCCGTGCCGGACGCGTTGTCGACCGCCCCGGGCGACAGCGCGAGGTTGTCCCTGTGCGCCGTCACGACGATCGTGTCCTCCGACCGCACCGGCTCCCCGCGTGAGCGGAGGGCAACCGCGACCAGGTTGACGAATCGCTCTTTGCCGCGACCTGGGACTTCCGCGGTGAACACCTGGCGCTCGACCTCGAAGCGGAAGTCGCGGAACCGTTGCTCGACCCAGGCCTCGGCCCCTCGCGACCCTTCGGAGCCCGGCGAGCGATCGGGGAACTGACGCACGAGCTCGGTGGCGAACTGCGCTGCGGTCGCCTCGTCGAAGAAGGGACGGACCGTGGGGTCGGGCAGCGCGTCGGGCCGGCCGACGCTGAACGCGGCGACGAGAAGGGGAACCGCGACCGCGAGCCAGGCAGCCCGGTAGATCCGTGTGGAGACCGGCCGCTCGAGTGATCCGCGCCGCGGCCGCCGGCGGGGAAGGTCCGCGGCCATGAGCCCTCCCAAGTCTAGTGCTCCTAGTGCCTCCCGCCGCGAGCCTATCCTTTCGGGAGGATGGCCGACCCCGTCACGATCCTGCTCGTCGACGACGAGGAGTCGATCCAGAAGCTCCTCAGGTACCCCCTCGAGCGCGAGGGCTACCGGGTTGTGCAGGCACGCGACGGAGAGGAGGCGCTCGAGCGGTTCGTCGAGGGACCCGTCGACCTCGTCGTTCTCGACCTCATGCTTCCCAAGGTCGGCGGGCTCGAGGTCTGCCGCCGCATGCGGAAGGTCGAGAGCACGGTCCCCATCATCATGCTGACCGCCCGGGGTGACGAGGTGGACAAGATCGTCGGCCTCGAGATCGGTGCGGACGACTACATAACGAAACCGTTCTCGATCCGGGAGTTCATGAGTCGCGTGCGCGCGCTTCT
>DASQWP010000137.1:0-4000 GCA_035640195.1 Gaiellaceae bacterium
GCGGCTGTAGAAGTGCACCTCGCCCGTCTCGCGGGTGCGCCGGAGGGCCTCATCGTCCATCCAGGCGAGCATCAGCACCCGCCCCGTACCGGCGTCCTGGACGACCGCCGCCCGCAGCTCGCCGACCGGACCGATGGCGTCAGCTTGCATCGCGGAGAGGTACTCCGAGTTCGGCGAGCTCGGCGCGCAGGCTAAGGAGCCGGGCCGGGTTCTCGTGCAGGATCGAGGCGAGGAGCGCCGCCTGCGCGAACCCGAGTGCATCGGCGACGTGACGGGCGTTACCGGCGCCGCCAGAGGCGATGACGGGGATGGAGACCGCGCCGGCCACGGAGTGGGTCAACGCAAGGTCGTACCCGTCCCGAGTCCCGTCCGCGTCTATGGAGGTGAGCAGGATCTCACCTGCCCCGCGCTCCTCGCACTCTTGCGCCCACTCGACCGCCAGGCGTCCGGTCGGCTCCGTCCCGGCGCGCGAGTAGACGAGCCCAGCCGAGGCATCCATCGCGACGACAACCGCCTGGCTGCCGAACCGGGCGGCGAGTTGGCTGATCAGGGCGGGGCGCGCGAGCGCGGCGGAGTTGACCGAGATCTTATCCGCGCCGGCCACCAGGAGCACGTCGGCATCCTCGACCGAGCGCACGCCGCCGCCGACCGTGAACGGAATCGCGAGCCGCGCGGCGACGCGCTCAACGAGGGCGACGAGGTTGGCGCGGTTCTCTAGCGTCGCCTTCACGTCGAGAAAGACCAGCTCGTCGGCACCCGCGTCGGAGTAGGCGGCGCCGAGCTCGACCGGATCGCCGACGTCCTGCAGCCCCTCGAAACGGACGCCCTTGACGACGCGGGCCGCCGCGACATCGAGGCAGGGGATCAAGCGAGGGAGAGGCATCTGGCTAGGAAGCGTGCGCCAGCGGCGCCGCTCTTTTCGGGGTGGAACTGGACACCGACGAAAGAGCCAGCCCGGGCTTCGGCGACGATACCCTCCGAGTAGGCGGTCGCGGCGGGCGTCTTGGCGGCGTAGGAGTGGGCGAAGTAGAACGCCTCGCCCGGGGGCTGCACCCGCGCCCATCCCATCCGCGGCACGCGTCCGTCGCGCAGGCGTACGGCGCGTCCGGCGAACAAGCCGAGACCGGGCACGCCGCCGTCCTCTTCGCTCTCCTCCAGTGCGAGGTGGAGGCCGAGGCAGATGCCCAAGATCGGTCGTCCGGCGTCGAATCGCTCACAAAGCGCCCGGTCAATTCCACTCGCCGTGAGGCTCGCCATCGCCGTACCCGCCGAGCCGACGCCCGGTAAGACGGCGAGGTCGGCTGCGAGAACCTCCGCCGGGTCGTTCGTCACGCGCGCCGACGCCCCCTGGCGCGCGATCGCGATCGCGACCGAGCGGACGTTGCCGGCGTCGTAGTCACAGACCGCGACGTTCACAGCTCCCCCTTCGTAGAAGGGATGCCTTCGTTGTCGCACGTGACGGCGGAGCGAAGCGCGCGTCCGACCGCCTTGAAGGCCGCTTCAGCGACGTGGTGCTCGTCGCGCCCCGTAGCTTCGACGTGGAGGCCGAGCCTGGCGGCCTGCGCGAGGCTCGCGAGCATGTGTCCGGCGAGACCGGGGTCGCGCTCAAGCGCGAGCTCGCACCATGGCCGCCCGCCGAGGTCTACGGCCGCGCGCGCGAGCGCATCGTCCATCGGGACTACCGCATCACCGTAGCGCGATATCCCGCGCCGGTCGCCCAAAGCGCGGTCGAGCGCCTCGCCTAGCGTGAGCGCCGCGTCCTCTGCGGTATGATGCGGCCCGGTCTCGGCGTCGCCGGCGCCCTCAAGCACGAGATCCAGGCCGCCGTGAAACGCGAGCTGCTCAAGGAAATGGTCGTAGAGCCCGGTCCCCGTCTCGACGTGCACGCGGCCCGCGCCGTCGAGCGCGAGTCGGGCCGAGATCCGGGTCTCAGCCGTCGCGCGGACGTGGCGAACGCGCCGCCAGCCGGCTTCGGCGACGGGGGCATCCCGGTCGAAGATGCACGCGAGCGCGGCGACGATGAGATCGTCGTCCTGCGCATCACGCACGGTGATCCTGATGCCGTCCGGGAAGACCCGCGGCACGAGGCCCCTTCGGAGGAGCGCATCCCCGACGGCACCGGCGTCGTCGAGGGGGACGAACACGAAGTTCGCGTGCGACGGGAGGGGGGAGAGCCCGAGTTCGAGTAGACAGTTCGCGAGCCGTTCGCGCTCCTCGACGACTTCCGAAACGTCGGGCGGCGAGGCGAGTGATTCGAGCGCGAGCCGGGCAGAGAGCGTCGAGACCGGCGCCGGCGCCTGGCGCGCGCGCAGTTCGGCGGCCGTCCCGGCGTCGGCGAGCGCGTAGCCGACACGCGCGCCGGCGAGGCCGAACGCCTTCGAGAACGTTCGCAGGACGATGACCCCGTCGTCGAGGAGGCCGACGGCCGACTCGCCCGCGTACTCGAAATACGCCTCATCGACGACGAGCGGCCGGGTGCCCGGGAGTGGTTCGAGCGCGCCGGTCGGATTGTTCGGGCGACAGCAAAACGTCAGCACTGGGCCGTCATCCGAGACGACCGCACCGGCGAGGTGCGTGGCGACGCGGAAGAGTGGGTACGTCGGCTCGTCGGAGATCGAGATCTCATCGCCCGGACCGGCGAACGAGCGCGCACAGAGGAGGATGAGGTCGTCGGCGCCCGCACCGAGGACGACGTTCTCTGGCTCGACGCCCGCGTAGGCTGCGATGGCGCGCTCGAGCTCGGGGTAGCCGCCGTGGGGGTACGTGTTGATCTCCGCGAGGGTCCCGGCAACAGCGCCGGGCCGCGCGGCCGGCGGCGGCTGAGGCGGAACGTTGCCGTCGTAGCGGACGACCTCTATCGGCTGGATCCCCGCGAGCCCAGCGAGCTGCGCGGTCGAAGGCGCCCAGCTGTAGGGCTTGAACTCCGGGGCGAGCGCCCTCATCGGCACACCGCCTCCGCGTGCGCGGTCATCCCCTCCGTGGCGGCGAGCGCCTCGACAACGGGCCGCAACCGCGCAAGGCCGTCTGGGGTGATGCGCTGGACCGTGACCGGCTTCAGGAACGTTTCGAGCCCGAGGCCGCCCACCGACCGTGCCCGGCCACCCGTGGGCAGGACGTGGTTCGCGCCCGTCGCGTAGTCGCCAGCGGCGACCGGAGACGAGGCGCCGACGAACACGGCGCCGGCGTTTCGGATCCGAGTCGCTAGCGCCTCGGCCTCCTCGCCGAGGAGAACGAGATGCTCGGGCGCCAGGCGCTCGACCTCGGCGAGCGCTGCCTCGACATCACCGTCGACCTCGACTAGTCTGCACACGGAGTCGGGTCCGTGCTCGGCCTGGGCGACGAGTTCGAGCTCGGCCACGCAGCGATCGGCGCCCGCCGTAGCGAGGACAACAACCTCCGAGGGGCCGGCGGGGAGGTCTATGGATACGTCGCGTGCAACCGCGAGCTTGGCAGCGTTGACGGCCGCACCGCCCGGACCGACGATCTTGTCGACGGGCGCGATCGTCTCGGTACCATATGCGAGAGCCGCGATCGCCTGCGGCCCGCCGAGCGCCCAGACCTCGACCTCGAGCCCGAGCACCTCGGCGGCTGCGGCGACCAGGCCGGCTCCCGAGGGTGGCGTCGCTACGACGACGCGCCGGACGCCCGCGACGCGCGCGGGCACGGCGCACATGACGAGCGTGGAGACGAGTCTGCGCGGCACGTAGATCCCGACCGAGTCCAGCGCGACCCAGCGGCGCTCGAGTTCGACGCCGGGTGCGACCTCGAGCCGGAGATAGGCCGGGCGCTGGGCCTCGTGCCACGTGCGGACACGACCCGCGAGCTCAAGTAGCGCTTCGACAGCCTCGGCGGGGAGCGCCTCCGGCTCGGGGACGGCCCGGGCGGGCGGGGCGTCGTCCAGACGCAGCGCCCACTCCTGGAGCGCCGCATCCCCGCGGGCGCGCACGTCTGCGACGATCCCCTCGGGCGTCGTCGCGGACTTCGCGCTCACGCAACCAGC
>DASQWP010000138.1:0-4039 GCA_035640195.1 Gaiellaceae bacterium
CAATCCCTCGACCCACTTCCTCGGCGACGGAGAGACAGTCGCCAGCAAGCTCATGGGCACTCGCGTGCACCACTTCGGCGCGTTCTTCAAGGACGAGTGGCGCGCCTATGACTGGACCTGGGGCCGCCTGGACGGGACCGCGCACCTCGTTCGCGTGTTGGTCACCAAGGAGGCGCTCACCCGCGTTGGCGCCGCTTCGCCGGGCGAGCGGGACCGCTGGGCGAAGCTCATGGCGGACGAGTCGAACGCGAGCGCGATGGCGGCGGCGCTGGAGGAACTGCACGGCGCTCCCGAGGACAAGGAGGAAGAGTGCGTGGAAGAAATCCGCGATCTCCTGGTGAAGACGCGCCATCGTCAGGTGCTCGCCGCCGAGATTCCGAAGATCCGATCTCTTCAGGACGAACCGAGCCGCTTGTCGCTGCAGCGCCCGAGGCCTGGGGAAGGCTCTGCTCCTTCGCTCAAGGACGAGTGGGAGGCGATCTGCGGAGCGCTGATCTCCACGTCCGTGGAGAAGCTGGCCGCGGACGGGGCGGGGCGCGAGATCGTGGGCGCGTCGCTCGCGTCCGCGCTGCGCGCACTCCGCCAGGACGAGGCGGCCAAGCGCCTCTCCAGGCCGCTCAAGGTCGCGGCCTTCCTCGTTCGTCAGCTCACGCGCCGCGGGCCGATCGGGGCGCTCTCGCGCATGCTCGTCATCGTCCTGACGCTCGTAATCGGAGTCCTCGTCTTCTGGACGCCCTTCGACGGACTTCTCGAGACCGCCGTCCGGCTCGCCTGCGCCGCTCTGTTCGGCCTGCTGGTCGCGTTCGCCGTCTACCTCGTCCCCGGTCGGCTACGACACGCCTTCAGGGTGGTGACGGGCGGCTTGCGTGCGCGGGGTGGCGCTGCCCGCTCCCTTCTGCAGCGGTTGCGCAGGCGTCCCACTTAGCCGAACGGTGTGGCCCGCGACGCAGTCCTCCGCTCCGTTCGGTAAAAGGTCCGGCATGAAGCTGCGCCTCTGGCCGTGGCGCCGGCGCGACGAGGCTGCGGGCGACGAGCCGGCACCGGAGGAGCCCACAACCGAGGAGCCGCCGGCGGCTGCGGCGGCGCGCGAGCAGCCCGAGGGCGAGCAGGCGGCGCCCGCGCGGACGCCCCCCAGGCAACCCGCGAGTACGTTCGCTCGACCCTACGCGCCTGCGAAAGAGGAGTCGCCGCCGCTTCCCACGGAGCCGCCGACAGAGGTCTCCCTCACGCTCGAGGAGGCGAAGAAGGCGATTCGCGCCGCCGGCGGCGACGTGATCCAAATCGGCTTCCTCGGGAACGCCTACCTGCGACACCGGGAAGAGGAACCGGAGAGCAGAGGGACCACCGCGGCGCGAGGGCAGCTCTGCGAGCTCGTCGCCAAGCGTCTCAAGGACCGGAAGCTGCTCGCACCGGAGGGCCGTTTCGAGCTGCTCGAGGAGCCTGCGGCGCGGAAGCGAACGGCCTGACGTCGCGCTGCCGGCGAGGCCGGAGACCCGCCTTGCGTCCAGCGGCCATTGACTCGGCACCAACGGATGGTAGGGTCGCGGCATCCCTCGCATGCGTCTGCTCGTGCGCCCACTGATCCTCTTTCTGGCCGCAGCGGCGGCTGCCGGGGCGGCCGTCGGGTACTTTCTCGATCCCGCGCACGGCAGGCGCCGTCGGCACACGACCCGCGACCGCGGGCTCAAGCTCGCCCGCCGCGGCGCGAACCGGGGCCGCCGCTTCGTACGCCACTCGTCCGCCGAGGCCGTCGGCCGCGTGCGCCGCGTCGCGCACTCACTCCCACGGAGCCGGGAGGAGCCCGACGACGTGACGCTCGCGCACAAGGTGGAGAGCATCCTCTTCCGTGACCGTGACGTCCCCAAGGGCCAGATCAACATCAACGCCGAGGAGGGCGTCGTCTTCCTGCGGGGTCAGGTCGACCGGCCGGAGCTTGTGGCGGAGCTCGAGGCGCGCGTCCGTGCAGTCAAGGGCGTCCGCGCGGTCGAGAACCTCCTCCACCTACCGGGCAGCCCGCCCGGCCCAGGGCAGTAGCCGACCGGCCGCGTAACCCGCGGCCCGTGCGATCTCCGGCGGGCGCGTCCCCGCCGGATGAACCGAGGCGGCTGTAGATTCCGAGGACAGCGACTGACGCCAAGGAGGTACCGGCATGGCTTACGAGGTTCCTGCACTCCCCTACGACTACGGCGCGCTCGAGCCGCACATCGACGAGCAGACGATGCGGGTGCACCACGACAAGCACCACCAGGCCTACGTCGACAAGGTCAACGCCGCGCTCGAAGGCACCGAGTGGGCGGACAAGCCGGTGGAGGAGGTGCTGGGCAACCTCGACCGGATCCCGGACGACAAGCGCACGGCGGTCCGGAATAACGGCGGCGGCCACTACAACCACTCCCTCTTCTGGGAGTGGATGAGCCCCGACGGCGGCGGCGAGCCGGACGGAGCGCTCGCCGCGGCGATTCAGGCGGCCTTCGGGTCCTTCGAAGACTTCAAGGCTCAGTTCAAGGACGCGGGCGTGAACCAGTTCGGCTCGGGGTGGGCCTGGCTAGTCTCGGAGGACGGCGGCCTGGCGGTGGTCGCGACCCCGAACCAGGACAATCCAGTCTCGCAGGGAACGACCCCGCTCCTCGGCGTCGACGTCTGGGAGCACGCGTACTATCTCAAGTACCAGAACCGGCGCCCGGACTACATCGACGCGTGGTGGAACGTCGTCGACTGGGCGAAGGTGGCGAAGGGCTACTCGGGCTAGAAGAGCTCTGCAATCGACCGGACCGTGTCGAGGCCGCGGTCGACCCGCGCGCGATCGGCCGCCGGGCCGCCGTGAACGACGTCCGGCCGCCGGTCGCGGGAGACCAGGACGTCTCGCCCGCGATTGCCGCGCAAGACGTCGCGGGACCCTCCTCCGACCAGGCGGTCGCCTTCACGGCCGCCGGCGAGCGAGTCGCGGGAGGGGCCGCCGAGCAGGACGTCCCGTCCTCGTTCGCCCTCGAGCACGTCCCTGCCCCGGCCACCGATCAGGACATCCGAGCCGCCGCGACCGAGCAGGACGTCGTGGCCGCCGCGGCCGCAGATCACGTCGGGCCCCGGCGTCCCGACGAGGACGTCGGCGCCGGGCGTGCCCCTGATCGTGCAGCGGCTCGGCTTCTCCCCGGGAGGCCCCGGCGGAGGTGGGGGTGGCGGCGGCGGGCCGCCACCGCCGCCGAGCGACTGGAAGCTGTGCATGTAGTGGAGGTTCCTCGAGTGGGCGAGGACGACGAGGCCGGTCGCCGAGGTCGGGTTCTGCTTCGTCGAGCTGGCGTTGTTGACCCTTCCGTCCGCGTCTTTGATCACCGCCGCGCCCCTGCCAGGGTCGAAGGAGATCGCGTCCAGGGGAGCGGTCTTCTCGACGATCGACCCGCCCGCGCCGGAGCTGGTTGCATACATGTGGACGACGCCGTGCTCCTCGTCGATCGCCACGATCGACCGCGTGTGGTTGTCCCTCTTGAGCCCGAACACGTGGCTCGACCAGCCCCCGCCCGCCTGGCGGACGAGCAGCATCGTGAGCGGGTCGGTCGAGGAGCTCTTCGACGTCTTGACCGCCGCGTAGACGCGGCCGGCCGAGTCTTTCTTCAGGTTGATGTGGTCGTCGGAGAGCTGCGTGCCGCCGGAAAGGGCGGTCTCGAGCGACCAGACCTCGTCGGCCTGGCTGTCGGTGCGGATCGCAAACCCGAACGTCCAGTTGTTCTGGTTGCTCCACATCACCCCGAGCCGGTTCCCCCCGAAAGCGATCAGCGAGGAGATGTCGTCCGGCTTCACCGCCGCCGTCTGGAGCGGAAAAGCCGCGCCCCAGCTCGCGTCGTTGCAGCTCGGGTTGCAGAGCGTCCTGTTCATCCAGACCTTGCCGCCCTGCACCCACGTCGCCCACAGCTGCCCGCTCGAGTCTTTCTCGACCACGAGCGTCTCAGTCCGGAAGTCGTTGATCTCGACCGGGAACCCCGAGTCGCGCCTGTACCTGTCCGTGCCGGCGTCGTAGCTGAAGCGGTAGAGCCGGCTCGGGAAG
>DASQWP010000139.1:0-10420 GCA_035640195.1 Gaiellaceae bacterium
CGAAGCGGCCGCCCCTCCATCGTCTCTAGACGGGGTCCAGCGGCGCCGGCTCGCCCGCAAGCTGCCGGAAGAGGACGATCTTGCCCTCCCGGACGCGAAAGACTGCGGTGACGTGGCCGCCCGGCGCGTCGCAGGGGTTCGTCCGCCGGTTGCCGAGGAGGAACGTCGCCGTGACGGCGTCGCCCATGATCTGGAGCTCGACGATCTGACCGGAGCACGGTAGGCCGCGATTCCAGGCGAGCGCGTCGGCGCGCGTGCGCACCCTCACCTCGAGCCCGCTCTGCTCGATGCGGGCGCCCAGCGCGAAGAGGTCTGCGGCGGCGCCGTTGTCGCCTGCGTTGAGCGCGCGGCTCCAGGCGCGCACGACGTCCTCGGGCGAGGCGGAGTCGTCGCCGCCGCACCCGGCGAGGGCCGCGGCGAGCAGAACGAGAGCCAGGCGCCTCAGCGGAGCTCCTTGACGAAGTCCTGGTAGACGATGCTCGGCTCGAAGCCGAGGTCGCCGTTCAGCGCCAGCATGGCCTGATTCTCCGTGTCGTTGCCCGCATAGATGGCCGTGATCCCGTTCTCGCCCGCCCAGCGGATCGTGGCGAGCTTGGCGAGCCGAGCGAGCCCGCGCCGCCGGAACTCGCGGAGCGTTCCCGTCATTTCGACGGCCGCGCGATGACGCCCGCGGTCGACGAGCAGCCACGAGAAGGCGACGGCCCTGCCGTCGGGAGCGAGGACGACGAAGCTCGCCTCGTGGTCCAGGTCGGGCTGGTCGAAGACCAGGGCCCGCCATTCCTCGTAGGAGATCGCGGCAAGGGGCTCCGAGTGGGGAGCGTCGGCATCGACGGTCTCGAAGAGCCGATGCAGCTCCGGGCCCCGGTCTACGACCTCTGCAAGCGGGAAGACGCCAAATCCCTCGCGCCTCTTCGCCTCCTCGAGATCGCGGAGCAGGGAGGGGTCGACGGCGCGCGGATCGAGGACGGAGACGCGCTCGGCACGGTCCTCGCGATAGCCACGCGCGAGCAGGAACCGCCGTGCGTCGTCGCCCCCGTCACTCTCGGCGTAGAGCCGTTTCGCCGCGGCGACGTGGGTCTCGGCGAGCTCGTACAGGCGCCCTCCGATCCCGCGCCGGCGATGGTCGGGATGGACTCCGACGAAGACTGCGGCCACCTCCGGCCCGAACTCCCAGCGAAGGCGCGACTCGGCCCACCCGACGAGCGCCCCCTCCTCCAGGGCGACCCAGCCCGCGTGCCGCGCTCGGTCCGGCTGGGTCTCGAGCCAGTGGCGGAGGCCGTCCTCGCTCAGGACCCATGCCGGAACGAGGCGGTGGATCAGGCCGACGAGGACGGGCGCGTCGGCCGGCTCGAGTGCCCGGATCAAGAGAGCCTCGCCGGTTCGAACTCGCCGTGCCGCCGCTCAACGAGCCTGCGCGCGAGCGCCGGGCCGGTGACCATGCCGATCGAGGAGAGGCCGCCGAGCACGTCCAGGCCCTCCACTCCGGGGACGGGCCCGGCGAGGGGCAGGCCGTCCGGCGTCATCGCGCGCCGGCCCGACCACGCGGCGACCACGGGCACGTCCTCGAGGTGCGGCGAGATGCGCACGGCGCGCTCGGCGAGGCGGCGCACGGTGTCGGGCCCCTCGGACTCCTCGAGCAGCGAGCGCTGGAGCGACGTGCCGATGAGGCAATGGCCGGCGGGGCGGCCGCCGAGGAGGAGCGACACGAGACCGGGCTCGTCGGTCGAGCCGGCCGCGACCTCGCCGAGCGTCGGGTCGGCTGCGAGCGCGCCCATCTCGGCCTGCGCCGGCCAGGCCGCCTGCTCCACCGCGTAGCGGGGCTGCGGGTCGACCGGACCGGTCTCGAGCAGCCAGCCGCGGGTCGAGGACACGGGCACGTCGACGCCGGCCGTGCGGAGGAGGAAGCGCAGGCGCGGGCCGGCGGCGTCGATGATCCGGCCGCAAGCGACGACGCCCTGGTCGGTGGCGAGTCCGGTCACACGTCCGTTCCCGACCAGGATCCGCTTCGCCTCACAGCCGAGCCGGAGCTCGACGCCGGCTCGACGGGCCGCCTCCGCCGTCGCAGTCGTTGCGCCCATCGCGCCGACGGTGTAGCCGCCCTCGACGACCCAGCCGCCCGCGAGGTCGTCCGCGAACCAGTCGTCCTCGCGAAGGTCGACCGGCTCGCCGCCCACCGCCTCGGCGTAGGCGCTTCCGTGAGGGAGCTCCCGCTCCTCGACCGCGAGGAGGAGCATGGGCCAGGGCCGGAAGTCGAGCGGCACCGGCCCCTCCTCCTGGAGCTCGCGGTAGATGCTGGTCGTCTCCGCTAGCAGCTCGTTGATCCAGCCCGCCGGCTGGCGGAAGAGAAAGCCGCCGTTTCGGCCCGATGCGCCTGCGCCGATCCCGCCCCGCTCGACGAGGACAACACGCTCGCCCCGCTCCGCGAAGAAGCGCGCCGCTGAGCACCCGGCGATACCAGCGCCCACGACAACGGTGTCCCAACTAGCCATGTCCGGGGTCAGGCCCCGTCATGTCCCGAGCGGACACGTTTCCAAACCCGCCCCCGTACCGTCGCTGCGCCCGGTCCTGCCATCCCGGCCACCCGGAACGTGTCCCCGGTGGCCGTGTCGGGGTCAGACCCCGGCGTCTCTGCGGCGGACGTGTCAGCTCTGGAGGGACTCCTCGCCCTTCTTGCGCTTCCGCCAGAACATGAGCGCGGCGAGCGCGGTCCCGACGCCCGCCACGGCACCGGCGATCGCGCCGCCACGCTTGCCGGGCGTGGCGTCCTTCGCCTTGCGCTTCACCGCGCGCTTTGCGATCGGCTTTCCGATCACGTAGACGAGGTAGCCGATGAACGCCTTGCGCTTGTTCAGCATCTCTCCTCCTCTCTACGCGCGAGCAGGCGCGCGTTTCTTGTTGGGAACATGGATGGCGCGGCCGAGCGCGACGAGCCCGGCCTCCTTGACGGCCTCCGAGAGGGTCGGGTGCGCTGCCATGCCGTCGGCAACCGTCTCGACCGTCGCCTCCGCGTCGAGCGCGACCACGCCGGCCTCGATCAGGTCCGTGACGTGCGGGCCGATCATGACGATCCCGAGGAGCTCGCCGTAGCGCGACTCGTGGATGGACTTGACCCAGCCTGTGGTCTCGTTCTGCATGAGCGCACGGCCGTTGGCCGCCCAGGGGAACATGCCCGTGAGGACGTCGTCGCCGTACTGCTCGCGCGCCTCCTGCTCCGTGAGGCCGACGGCCGCGACCTCCGGGTCGGTGTAGATCGGCCGCGGGACGCCGCGGTTGTCGACGACCGCCTCGTGGCCGAGCGCGTTCTCAGCCGCCACCTCACCCTCGCGAAAGGCGGTGTGGGCCAGCTGCCAGTAGCCGGCGCAGTCGCCGACGGCGTAGATGTGGTCGACGGTCGTGCGGCGGTGCTCGTCCGCCGCGATTCCTTTCTTGGGGTCGAACTCGACGCCGATCTCCTCGAGCCCGAGATCCTCGACGTTCGGGCCCCGACCCGTGGCGACGAGCATGAGATCGGCGTCGACCGTCTCGCCGGCGAAGTGCACCTTCAGGCCGCCGTCGGCCTCCTCGACCTTGTCGCAGCGCGCCTCCAGGTGGACCCCGATGTCGCGCTTCTTGAACTGCTTCAGGAGCTCCTTGGACGCATCCTCGTCCTCCATCGGGATCAGGGCCGGAAGCATCTCGACGATCGTCACCTCGGAGCCGAAGCGCTGGAGGATCGACGCGAACTCGCAGCCGATGATGCCGCCGCCGAGGATGACGATGCGCTTCGGCACCTCCTGCTGGGCGAGCAGGCCGGTCGAGTCCATGCACTTCTCCGAGTCGATGCCCTCGATCGGCGGGCGGAGCGGGGACGAGCCCGTGGCGATGACTGCGTGCTTGAAGGTCACGTCCTCGCCGCCCTCGACGGCGATCGTGTTCGCGTCCTTGAAGCGGCCGCGGCCCTTCGCCCACTGGATGCCGTTGGCCTTGAAGAGCCCGGCGACGCCGCCCGTGAGCTGCTTGACGACGCCTTCCTTCCACTGCTGCGCGGCGCCGAAGTCGAGCTCGGGCGCGCCGACCTTGACGCCCAGCTTCTCGAACGTCTCGCCGGCCTCCTTGAGCGCGAATGCGGTCTGCACCCAGGCCTTGGTAGGGATGCAGCCGACACGCAGGCAGGTGCCGCCAAGGGCGTCCTCCTGCTCGATGCAGACGACGTCGGCGCCGAGCTGGGCCGCCCGGATCGCCGCCGGGTAGCCCCCCGGACCGCCGCCGAGAACGGCGACGTCACACTCCATGCTGGAACCTCTCTCGGTCGCTTCTCAGGTCTAGGAGCGATCCTACCCGGGCCGGCGCGGCCCACGCGTGGCGCCGGAAAGGCGGGAGGGCGGCCCCTGTGCCGCCCTCACCGTGACCCGGGGTTGAATCCGGCTCACGGCAGGTAACGGCCGGTCGCCGCGTCCCGGCGATCCCTGGAACGAGGGAGGCGGAGGGCGCGCGCACGGCGGTCGAGGGGTCGTGCCACTAGGCTGCTGTCCATGGGTCCGAGCTTGACCGGCTCCTGCGGCTGCGGCGCCGTCCGCTTCGAGGTGACGTCGCCGCTCGTCTCGGCGGCCTACTGCCACTGCACGCGCTGCCAGCGCCGGACCGGGACTGCGGCGTCGGCAAGCGGTCGCGTGGAGCCGGGCAGCGTCCGCGTCGTCGCCGGTGAAGAGGAGCTGCGGTCGTGGGCGCCGCCGGGCGGCTTCGAGAAGGTCTTCTGCGCCAGATGCGGCTCGGCGCTCTTCAGCCGTCCCCCCGGAGGGACCGACTACGCGGGGGTTCGCCTCGGCGCAATCGACGGAGATCCGGGCATCCGGCCGCAGTGGCACCAGTACGTCACGTACGCCGCGCCGTGGGAGGAAATCCCCGACGACGGCCTACCGCGCCATCCAGAGGCCCCGCCCGCCTAGGGGACCCCTTGGGCCTCTGGTGGCGCGGCCCACGGAGAACTCGACAACGTGAGGAGCTGAGAATGGTCGAGGAAGCACGCCTCGAAGAGTCCGAGTCCTACGCCGGCGTGGCGCCCGCGACGGAGGGCTGGTTCGTCGTCAACGTGCAGGACGCGGCGTGGATCACGAACGAGGCTTTCGGAGCCGCCTGCATCTTCGAAGGCAACGACGTGGACTTCCCTCACATCGGATTCACGCTGGGCGTAATCGCGCCTGGACAGCCGAGCGGGATGTACCACCGCGAAGACAATCAGGAGAACTTCCTGGTCCTCGCCGGCGAGTGCCTGCTGCTCGTCGAGGACGAGGAGCGGCGGCTCCGGCCCGGGGACTTCGTGCACTGCCCTCCGGGCACCGACCACATCTTCGTCGGGGCCGGCGAGGGACCCTGCGTGATCTTCATGGTGGGCGCGCGAACCGGCTGGCCGGACAAGGGCATCGTCTACCCGCGGTCCGACCTCGCCCGCAGGCACGGCGCGGGCGTCGAGGAGGAGACGAGCGCGCCCTCCGAGGCGTACGCGCCCTTCCCGCAGTGGCAGCCCGGACGGCCGGACGGCTCGAGCGGACTACCCTGGTCGTAGGGGAGTGCCGAGGCCCGACGTTCTCAGCCTCCGGGCCTTGAACCGGGCAACGCTCGAGCGGCAGCTCCTGCTGCGTCGCTCGAACCTGCCGGCCCTCGACGCCGTCGAGCACCTCGTCGGCATGCAGGCGCAGGTGCCGCTGGATCCGTACACAGGGCTCTGGTCCCGGCTGGAAGGCTTCCGGCCCGAGGAGCTCGCCCAGCTCCTCCTCGACCGCAAGGTCGTGCGGATCGTCGCCATGCGGGCGACCCTCCACCTCGTCAGCGCGGACGACTGCCTGCTGCTTCGCCCGCTCATGCAGCCCGTTCTCGACCGGGAGATCGCCCGCCACCCCCAGTTCGGGCCCGTCCTCCTCGAGGTCGACCTGGCCCCGGTCCTCGCCTTCGCGCGGACGCTGCTCGCCGAGCGACCCTGCACGGGCTCAGAGCTGCGTGCCGCCATGGAGGAGCGCTTCCCGAGGCACGACGGAGCCGCACTGGCCTACGCCTGCCGCTGCCTCCTGGCCCTCGTCCAGGTCCCACCGAGAGGCGTCTGGGGCCGCAGGGCCCAGGTCAGCTCGACCACAGCCGAATCGTGGCTCGGCCGGCCCCTGGTCGCCGACCCTTCCATCGACGACGTCGTCCTCCGGTACCTCGCCGCCTTCGGGCCGGCGACGGTCGCCGACGTGGCCACCTGGTCGCGCCTGACCGGGCTGCGGGAGGTAATCGACCGCCTCCGGCCCCGCCTGAGAACCTTCCGGGACGAGCGCGGCCGCGAGCTGGTCGACCTTCCCGACGCGCCCAGGCCGGACCCCGACACGCCGGCCCCTCCCCGCTTCCTGCCCGAGTTCGACAACGTGCTCCTCTCGCACGCAGACCGCGGCCGCTTCGTCTCCCAGGAGCAGCGCGCACGGCTCTCCGGCGTCGCCGGGCCCGTTCGCGGCTCGGTCCTCCACGACGGCTTCCTGTGCGGCACCTGGCGGATCGACCGCGACCCCTCCAGCGGTGCCGCCACGCTGGTGGTCAGCCACCTGGAGGCTCTCAGGAAGCGAGCCACGGCCCGGCTGGCCGCGGAGGGCCGGCGACTGCTTCGCTTCGTCGCCGCCGACGCCGAGGCTCACGAGGTTCGCTTCGAGCCCGTCGGCGTCTAGCCGCGCTCGAGCCGCAGGTCGAAACCGGCCGGGGCGTGCACGTTGATGAGACGCACCACGGCGTCGCCGCGGTTCCCGAACCCATGCCGAACGCCCGGCGGGACGAGCACGAACGTGCCCGGGGCGGCGACGACCTCGTCCCCGTCGACGGTAAACGTCAGCTCGCCCTCCAGGATGTAGAAGGAATCGTCCTCGTCAGCGTGGGCGTGCTCGCCCGGGCCCTTGCTTCCCGGCTGGATCGTGATCACGGCGAGGTTGAAGCGCGGCGTGTCCGCGCTCCGGGCCAGAATCTCGACGTTGGCGACCCGCCGGCCTTCGCCCGGCGGAACCACGACTGCCCGCTCCGATCCCATGGCGCTCGATCCTAGCTCCGGTCCAGGAGCCAGCGCGCCGTCTCGGCGTGCGCGGGGAGGAACTCGCTGTCGAACGCCCATGAGACTGTCTGGGCCAGCGCCCACAGGCGTGCGCGCTCGCGGTCGAGGCCGAGCTCCGCGGTCAGACGGTCGAGCCGTTAGAGGACGCCGCGCCGGGAGTGGCCGAGCTCGAAGGCGCGCACGAGGCCGGCGATGCCGAACTCCCGCTCGCCGACGAGCGGCTTCGGGTCGATCGCGAGCCAGGGCTCGCGCTCGGCCGCGAGAACGTTGTCGGCGTGGAGATCCTGGTTCACCATGACTTGCTCGCCCTGCGTGCCGGGCAGGGCGCGCAGCGCGTCGAGCGTGGCGTCTAGCAGCTCGCGCTCGAAAGGCCGTCCTGCCTTCTCCCACGTCCCGGGCAGATAGGAGGTCCACCACGCCGCCCTTCGTCAAGAGGACGGAACGGCTCGCCGGCGGGCACCCACAGCCTCGGCAGCAGGCCGATCATGACGTCGAGCGCAGCCTTGCTCTCGAGCTCACGCAGGTGCGTCCCCGGGCGGCAGCGCTCGACGAGGAGCGCCCAGCGCTCGCGATCGTGCGCGAGCAGCCGGACGGCGCCCTCCCCGGCCCACACCGCGAGGGCGTCCGCCTCGTGCTCGCTCTCCCGGTGCGGGAAGCAGATCTTGAGGACGGCGTCGCGGCCGCCGGCCTGCCTAGCGGGCAGGGCTAGGGACGCGAACGCACAGGGGAACGGCTCGCCGAGCTCGAGCGACCATTGCTCGGCGCATTCGCTTACGAGCTGCGGGAGCCGCTCGAGCCACTCTCGCCCCGCCTCGGTCCGCCGCGCCCAAGCCAGGCCGGGGTGCGCCGCCATCTCGGGCCGCTAGATGTCCTGGGAGAGCTGAACCCGGTTGCCGTCCGGGTCGAAGACGTCCAGCAGGCGGATCGTGCCCGGGATCTCCAGCACGACGCCCACGTTGACGCCCTCGTCGCGCAGACGCTCGGCCTCCGCCTTCACGTCCTGGACGTCGAGCGTGACGATGGCCTCGTCCTCCTCCGGCTCGCCCTCGGCGAGCGCAACCTCGACGTTGCCCCGGACGAGGCGAGCCCAGCGATCGTCCTTGTCCACGTAGGCCTCCTCGAAGCCGAGCTTCTCCGTGTAGAACGACCGCGCTGCCTCGAGGTTGGAGACGCGGTACCAGATGCTCACAGGGCCAGGCCGGGCTCTTGGAGGAACTGCTTGACCGTGCGCAGGAACTCCGACGCCGTCGCGCCGTCGACCGAGCGGTGGTCGCAGGTGAGCGTCATCTCCATCACCGGCCGCGCGACGACGTCGCCGTCGCGGGCGACGGCCCGCTCCTCGATCGCCCCGACCGCCAGGATGCCCGCCTGCGGCGGGTTGAGGACGGCGACGAAGCGCTCGACGCCGTACATGCCCAGGTTCGAGATCGTGAACGTGCCGCCTTCGAGGTCCTGGGCCTGGAGCTCCCCGCTGCGCGTGCGCTCGACGACGTCGGCCCGCTCGGCCGCGATCTGCGGGATCGTCTTCGCCTCGCAGTTGCGAAGAACCGGGACGACGAGGCCGTTCGGGATCGCCACCGCGATGCCCACGTTCGCAGTCGGCTGGAGCTGCACCGCGTCCCCGGCGAAGAGGGCGTTCATCGCGCGATGCCGGATGAGGGCGACGGCGCAGACCTTCGTGAGGATGTCCGAGTAGGTCGGGCGCGTCTCGTCCTCGCCGGTACGCTCGACCAGCGCCTCGCGCAGGCGGATGGCGGCGCTCATGTCCGCGGTCATCGTGATCTGGAAGGCCGGCGCCTCCCAGGCCTCTGTCATGCGGCGCGCGATCGTCTTGCGGATGCCGGTGAGCGGGATCGACTCCGCCTCCGCGGGGGCGGCCGCCGGCGCGCCCATCGCAGCGGGCGCCGCCCCCGCGCGCTCGACATCCTCGGCGACGATCCGCCCTTCGGGACCGGTTCCGTGGAGGCCGGAGAGATCGATGCCGCGCTCGCGCGCGATCCGGCGCGCGAGCGGCGAGGCCTTTACCCGCCCGCCGTCTTGTCTCTGTTCCGCGACCTCCGGTCGCGGAACAGGTTCATCGGACTCCCGACCTCGTTCGCGCTCTTCCTCCCGCTTGGGGGCCGGTTCGCCCTCCTCGGCCTCCTCGTCTTCGGCGACCTCGGTCGGGTCTTCAGCCTCTCCTTCGGCCGAATCGTCAGATTCGGCCGAAACGTCCTCGCCCTCCTCGCCGATGACCGCGACCGGCTTGCCGACCTCGATCTCCTCCCCCTCGCCCGCCATGATCTTGAGGAGCGTGCCGGAGAAGTCCGCCTCCACCTCCTGCGTCACCTTCTCCGTGTCGAGCTCGTAGAGCGGGTCGCCTTTCTCGACCGCCTCGCCCTCCGACTTCAGCCACTTCACGATCGTGCCCGACTCCATGCCCTGGCCGAGACGCGGGAGCGTGACCTGGTTCGCCATCAGGATCTCTCGACGGTGCGCTTGATCGCGGCGAGCACGTCGGCCTTGTGCGGGACGACGAACTCTTCCATCACCGGCGCGAACGGGAGGGGGACGAACTTGGCGCCGACACGCTCGATCGGCGCGTCGAGGTAGTCGAACGCCTTCTCCTGCACGACCGCGGTCACCTCGGCGCCGAAGCCCATGCGGACGACCGCCTCGTGCGCGACGACACAGCGCGACGTCTTCTTCACCGACTCGACGAGCGTCTCCTCGTCAAGCGGGAGGAGGGTGCGCGGGTCGACGACCTCGACCGAGATGCCCTCCTTCTCGGCATCCTCCGCGGCGGCGATCGACTCGTGGACGAGCCTGCCCGTCGCGACGACGGTGACGTCCTCTCCCTCTCGGTGCACGCGCGCCTTGCCGAGCTCGATGCCGTCGATCTCGTCCGGAACCTCGCCCTTGATCCCGTAGAGCGTCCGATGCTCGAAGAAGAGGACCGGGTTGTCGTCGTAGATGGACGTCCAAAGGAGCCCGCGCACGTCGGCCGGCGTGGAGGGAAAAACGACCTTGAGCCCCGGCACGTGCACGAACCAGGCCTCGAGCTGCTGCGCGTGCTGCGCCCCCGGCGACCAGCCGGCGCCGCCCTGCGTCCGGACCGTGAGCGGCACCTTGATCTGCCCGCCCGACATGTAGCGGTGCTTCGCCGCCTGGCTCACGAGCTGCTGCATCGCGAGCGTCGTGAAATCCTGGTACATGATCTCGACGATCGGCCGCATGCCCGCGATCGCCGCCCCCACCCCGGAGCCGACGATGGCCATCTCCGAGATCGGGGTGTTGCGCACGCGGTCGGGTCCGAACTCCTCCAGCATCCCCTGCGTGACACCCATGGACCCGCCCATCTCGGCGATGTCCTCGCCCATGATGAAGACGTCGTCG
>DASQWP010000140.1:0-3692 GCA_035640195.1 Gaiellaceae bacterium
AGCCCCCGCCCGCCTGGCGGACGAGCAGCATCGTGAGCGGGTCGGTCGAGGAGCTCTTCGACGTCTTGACCGCCGCGTAGACGCGGCCGGCCGAGTCTTTCTTCAGGTTGATGTGGTCGTCGGAGAGCTGCGTGCCGGAAAGGGCGGTCTCGAGCGACCAGACCTCGTCGGCCTGGCTGTCGGTGTGGATCGCAAACCCGAACGTCCAGTTGTTCTGGTTGCTCCACATCACCCCGAGCCGGTTCCCCCCGAAAGCGATCAGCGAGGAGATGACGTCCGACGTCACTTCAGCGTCGAACGAGAAGGCTGTGGCCCAGCTGGCGTCGTTACACGAGGGGGTGCAGATCGTCCGGTTGACCCAGACCTTGCCGCCCTGCACCCACGTCGCCCACAGCTGCCCGCTCGAGTCCTTCTCGATCACGAGCGTCTCAGTCCGGAAGTCGTTGATCTCGACCGGGAACCCCGAGTCGCGCCTGTACCTGTCCGTGCCGGCGTCGTAGCTGAAGCGGTAGAGCCGGCTCGGGAAGCCGGACTCCGGCGACTCCGAGAAGCGGTGCGAGGCGACATACAGCTTCTCCGCCGCGCCGTCCCAGAGGACATCGGCCCGCGTCCCCGGCCGGTCGTCCAGCGCCACGCCCGTGTCCGTCCACGTCTGCGACCCCTGCTCGAGCTTGAAGATGCGGAACTCGGCGCTCCCTGGGTGCCACATGCTCGCCCACCAGGAGCCGTCGTTCCACCACAGCTTGCTCTCCGGCTTCGAGCCCGTGGGCGCCGAGCCGGAGCCCGACGACGACGGGCCCTCGAAACCAACATCCTCCGGGGCAGCCTTCGCAGCCGCCGGGGCGAGGGCGGCGACGGCGAGGGCGACGAGGAGAGCGAGACAAAGCACGCCTTCTGCCGGCGCTCTCAAGCGCCTTTCCCCTCGTCCCGGCCGCATGCCGGCATCTAACTACGAACGACGGTGCGTTTCCAGACGCTGTCGCGGGATCAGAGGAGCGTCAGCAGCTGGTCGCGGCGGACGATCTCCGTTGCCTCCTCGCGGGAATGGATGTCGAGCCGCTTGAACGCGAGCTTCAGGTGCGTCCGTACCGTGTGCGGGGAGATGACGAGCAGCTCGGCGATCTCGCCCGCCGAGAGGCCGTCCGCGTAGAGCTCGAGGATCGTCTGCTCCCGCGGCCGCAGCTCGGCCAGGCGGCCGTTCAGGCTCGGCCTCGTCTCGAGGACGAGGCTACGGACGAGCGAGAGCGACGCCGTGTGCAGAGCCGCCGGCGAGCGATCTGCCAGGGCCAGCCGCTCGGCGAGGCGCGCCGCCGTCCCGGCGATCTGCTCGAGATCGTCGTCCTCCGGCCGGCGGCGCGTTCTTGTGCCGACGAGTAGAAGGCCGAGCGGGTCGCCTTCGTCGGCCAGCCAGCGGCCGTGCAGCCAGACGAGACCGACCCGCCGCGCCAAGGAGTGCTCGGCGCCGACGGCGAGGAGCGTCCGGGCGTGCGCGATCGTCAGCTGCTCCAGGCTGAGCCGGCGCACGTCGCGCGAGGGGATTCCCGCCGCCGCGAGCAGGTGCAGGCGATCGGTCTCCGCGCCGCGCACGCGGATCGTCACGGCCTCGACCGAGGCGGCGATCGGGAAGGCGGCCGCGACATCGTCGAGCGACGCCGCGAGATCCGCGCCCGGCACCGCCTCGACGGCCTGCTGGAGCGCGAGCCGTTCGGTCGTCCGGTCAGCCACCTAACGCTTTATACCCGCCCGTCACCGACCCGTAGACGTACACTCGCCCCGTAAGGAAAGGGCGCGAAGCGGAGAAGGAGGAGGTGGATGCCCGTGTGGAAGCTCATCCTCGTCGCCAATCGAGCTCGGCGGGGCTGGAAGCGCATCCCGCCTGAGCAACGCCGCCGGATCGCGGAGACGGCTGGTCGAGGCGTGCGTACGCACGGGCCGGTCGTCGCGAGGCGCATCGGCACGGCCGTCCAGAAGGCCCGCAAGGCCCGCTAGGCGAGTGCAGGACAGCTTCACGCTCGGCCGCATCGGCGGCATCCGCATCGGCCTCAACTGGAGCTGGCTCGTCGTCTTCGCACTGATTGTCTGGACGCTGGCGACGGGCATCTTCCCGAGCCAGAATCCCGGCCTCTCCGACGGGACGTACGTCGCCATGGCGATCGTCGCGGCGGTCGTCTTCTTCGTCTCGCTTCTGCTCCACGAGCTGGGCCACGCTCTCGAGGCCCGTCGAGAGGGGATGGAGATCGAAGGCATCACCCTCTGGCTCTTCGGCGGGGTGGCGAAGTTCAAGGGCATGTTCCCGACGGCCGGGGCCGAGTTCCGCATCGCCGTGGCGGGCCCGCTCGTCTCGCTCGTGCTCGGCCTCGTCTTCGCGCTCCTCGCCTGGGCCCTGCGGATGACGCCGAGCGTCGACGGTGTCCTCTTCTGGCTCGGCTACATCAACCTGACCCTCCTCCTCTTCAACCTGCTCCCCGCGCTTCCGCTGGACGGGGGACGCGTGCTGCGCTCAGCGCTCTGGCACTTCCGCGGCGAGTTCGCGTGGGCCACGCGCATCGCGGCGGCGATCGGGCGGTCGATGGGCTACCTCTTCATCGGCGGCGGGATCGCACTGCTGATCTTCCTGAACGCGTTCAGCGGAGTCTGGCTCGCGTTCATCGGCTGGTTCCTGCTCATGGCCGCGGGCGCCGAGGACCGCTACCTGATCACGCGGCAGGCGCTCGCGGGGCTGCGCGTGCGCGACCTGATGGTGCGCGACCCGGTCAGCACGCAGGCGGAGGTCACGCTCGGCGAGTTCATGGACGACGTCGTCTGGACGCGCCGCCACACGACCTATCCGGTCACCGACGACGGCCGCGCCGTCGGCCTCCTCCCCTTCCGCCGCGTGGCCGAGGTGCCTCGCCGGGAGTGGGACACCCGCACGGTAGGCGAGTGCATGATCCCGCGCGAGGAAGTGCCCGTCGTCTCGGAGGACGAGGAGCTGATCGACGCCGCCGCGGAGCTCGGCGAGAACGACGTCAACCGCGCGCTCGTCCTCGACGGCGAGCGGCTCGTCGGCATCCTCTCCGTGACGGATGTCGCGCGGGCGCTCGAGATGAGAGGCGTCGGCCGCCGCCCGCTCGCGCGCGTCTAGTGCCCCGTCCGGCAATGCTGCCTAGCGTCTGGGTCGCGAGCACCAAGCCAGAGTCGCCACTCGCCCGCAGGCAAGACTAGAAGCCTTGGTAAGGGCGAGGGAGGGCTCTGGCGCCGCCTGATCGCGGGCCAGAGGCAGGCGCGCATTGCTGGGCGGGGCACCAGGGGTGGCGGATGGGATTCGAACCCACGACCACCGGGACCACAACCCGGGGCTCTACCAGCTGAGCTACCGCCACCGCGCTCTGAGCCGAGTGTAGCGAGTGGTACGGTGGCGCCGGGCGCCTGTAGCTCAGTGGACAGAGCGGCGGACTTCTAATCCGCGGGTCGCAGGTTCGAATCCTGCCAGGCGCGTGCGCCTGTTCATGCGGAAACCGCTGCAACCCGGCCGGTTTCGGCCCCGCGAGGCGTCTTCCGCGAGACCGCCCTAGACCGCTAGAGACCGCTCGGCACTGGCGCGCACTCGCCCGCTCCTGGCCATCCCAGTGATGGCTCGCTGCTCGTGCTCGGGCCGGTGCTCCTGCCGGAGTTCCGCGATCCGGAAGCCCGTCGGCTCGACATCGCGAGCG
>DASQWP010000141.1:0-2095 GCA_035640195.1 Gaiellaceae bacterium
AACCTCGACGCCAAGCTGCGCGAGAAGATGCGGTTCGAGCTGAAGAGGCTGCAGCGCGAGCTGCGCATCACCACCGTCTACGTCACGCACGACCAGAGCGAGGCGCTCGCCCTGAGCGATCGGATCGCCGTCATGAATCACGGCAGGATCGTTCAGCTCGCCGACCCCTACACGATCTACGAGCGGCCGGCCGATCCGTTCGTCGCGGACTTCATCGGCAGCAGCAACTTCTTTCGCGGAACGGCTCTCGACGTCGCCAAGGACCGGGTACGGGTCGAGATCGGCGAGGGCCGGACCCTGCTCGCCCACTCCGCCGTGCCTGTAGCGCGCGGGACGCCGGTCGCCGTCTCGGTGCGTCCGGAGCGGATCGAGCTGCTCGACGGCACCGACGGCGGCGGCGGCGCCGGCGGCGGAGACGGGGCCGACCGGACGAACACCTTCGAGGTCGAGATTCAGGAGAGGACGTTCCTCGGCTCCCACCACAGCCTGCTGGTTCGCGCCGGCGGGGACGTCTTCCGGGTGGAGTGCCGCGCCGTTCCGGACGGCGCCTCCGCTTTCGTCCGGATCCCGGCGGAGGCGTGCATCGTCTTCCCGGCCCCGCCCGACAACAGGTGAGCTTTGACCGGAGCCGATCGACACACGGAGCAAGGCATGGCCATTCCGAAGAAGACGTTCGACGCCAGCCTGCGGGGGCCGCTCGACGGCGTCCGCGTGCTGGACTTCTCGCGCCTGGTCGCGGGCAACATGCTGAGCCTCCAGCTCGCCGACTTCGGCGCCGAGGTGGTCAAGGTCGAGGCGCCGGGCCGCGGCGACACCCTGAGGGACTGGCGCGAGAACGGGGTCAGCGCGCACTGGAAGGTCTACGGCCGCAACAAGAAGAGCATCACCCTCGATCTCAAGTCCGAGCAGGCGCGCGAGATCATCCTCGATCTCGTCCGCGAGTTCGACGTCATGATCGAGAGCTTCCGCTTCCACTACCTGGAGCGGCTCGGCGTCGGCCCCGAGCGGCTTCAGGAGGCCAATCCGAACCTCGTGCTCGTCCGCGTCTCCGGCTTCGGCCAGACGGGTCCCTACAACAAGCGGCCGGGCTTCGGCACGCTCGTGGAGGCGATGTCCGGCTTCGCCTCGCGCAACGGCTTCGAGGACCGTGAGCCGGTCCTGCCGCCGCTCGCCCTCGCCGACATGGTGGCCGGCCTCTACGGGGCCATGGCGACGGTCATCGCGGTGAGGGACATCGAGGTCAACGGGGGCAAGGGCCAGGTGATCGACCTCAGCCTCCTCGAGTCGATCGTCTCGATCCTCGGCCCGGAGGCGGCGGTTCACAGGCTCACGGGGCAGGTGCGCAAGCGCGTGGGCAGCGGCTCGGAATCCTCCTCCCCGCGCAACGTCTACGCGACGAGCGACGGCGGCTTCGTGGCGATCTCCGCCTCGACCCAGGCCATGGCGGCGCGGCTCTTCCGGGCCATCGGCCGCGACGACCTCGTCGACCATCCCGATTTCAGGACCAACGCCGACCGGGTCAAGCACCGGCGCGAGGTGGACGCGATCGTCGGCGGGTGGATCCGCGAACGGACGCTCGCGGAGGCCATCGCCTTCTTCGAGGAGGCCGGCGTGACGGCGGCGCCCGTCTACGACATCGCCCAGTTCCTCCAGGACCCGCACGTGCAGGAGCGCGGCATCGTCGTCGAGCTGCCCGACGAGGAGATGGGCGGGGTGCCGATGCACGACATCGTCCCGCGGCTCGGCCGGACGCCCGGCGTGTTCCGCAACGCCGCCCCCGAGATCGGCGAGCACAACGACGAGATCTACGGGCGCATCGGCTACCCGCCCGAGCGGGTGGCCGCGCTGCGCCGCCATGGCGTCATCTGACGGGAAAGGGAGCGGACGGAGACCGATGTCGATGAGGCTCCATCAGGAGGCGGACCTACCCGTCTGGCGGTCGCTGCTGTTCGTGCCGGTCAACGTGCGCAAGTACGTCGAGAAGGCCCACACCCGCGGCGCCGACGGGATCATCCTCGATCTCGAGGACAGCATCGCCCCCGCGGACAAGGACGCCGCCAGGACGATGGTGGCGGAGGCGGCGGGGATCTGCGCG
>DASQWP010000142.1:0-11676 GCA_035640195.1 Gaiellaceae bacterium
GAGCTCGCCGGCGACGCCTCCGCAGGCTTCAACGACGACCGCTATCGCCTGCTCGCTCGGGCCGAGGAGCTCGACGCCGAGCTCTCAGGCGACGCCGATCCCGTCCGGCGCAGCGCCGAGCGCAAGGGCAGCGACCTCGACGACCTGGCCGCCGCGCTCGCCGAGGCAGCGCGCCGTCAGGAGGAGTTCTGGCAGCCCTTGCGGAGCCGCTGGCTCGAGCGGGTGCTCGGCCCCGAGCACGATTCGGAGCCGAGCTCCTACCACGTCTCCTACCTACGCCGCATGTCGCCGCTCGCCGAGCTGTACTCGAAGGAGCGGGCGGTGCCGGTCTGCCTGGAGACGCTCGCCCGCATCGGCTTCGACCTGGCGGCGAACGAGCGGATCCGCCTCGACCTCGACGACCGCCCGCAGAAGAGCCCCCGCGCTTGCGTGATCGCGTCCGACCCGCCTTCCGTCGTCCACCTGATCACGCGCGCCCAGGGCGGCCTCCACGACTACCAGGCCTTTCTGCATGAGGCGGGCCACGCCCTCCACTACGCCGGCTGCGACCCCGCGCTGCCCTACACTTACCGCCGGCTCTCGCGCGACCACGCGCTCACGGAGATCTACTCCTTCCTGACCGAGTCGATCACGCGCGAGCCGGGCTGGCACGGCGCCCACTTCGGGCTCTCCGAGGAGGAGGACGCCGAGCGCGCGGAGGCCGCCCGCTTCCTCGAGCTGCTGCTCTTCCGCCGCTATGCCGCCAAGCTCGACTACGAGCTCGAGCTCTGGCGCGACTTCGAGCGGGCGCCCGACTACGCCCAGACGTATGCGGAGAGCCTGCGCGGGGCGATCGGCTTCCGCTACCGCCCGGACGCCTATCTGGCCGACATGGACGGCGACTTCTACTCGGCCGACTACCTGCGCGCCTGGATCCGGACGGCGCAGATGCGCGCCCACCTACGGGAGACGATCGGCTCCGACTGGTGGGAGCGCCCCGAGACCGGCGAGCTACTCCGCGATCTCTTCGCGGAGGGCACGAGGCCGACGAGCGAGGAGATGGCCGCCCGCATCGGCTACGAGCCGCTCGATACCGCGCCGCTCCTGGACGAGCTCGTCGCCGCCTGACCGTTCAGGTCTCGGTCGGCTCGGGCACCGAGCGGTCGCGCTCCCAGCCCTCGTGCTCGAGCGTGAGGGACTCGAAGGCCACACCGTGGCCGTTCGCGTCCATCTCCGCGAGCGCGACGTACTCGGACGGCCAGCAACGGTGGACCTGGAAGACCATGGCCACCATGCCCGCCTCGTTGAGCAGCCGGATGAGGACGTCCTTGCGGAAATTCTTGAGCGACATCTCCCCGCCGAGCTGGAAGACGAGCTCCGCCCAGTCCTCGAACGCGGAGTCGTGCGTGCGCCCCCGCTCGAGCACGATCGGCTCGTAGCCGGTCTTCCCGGGCGCGCGGCGCTCGATGCTCGGCTCCCGGCCGTCGCGGTGGAGGACGACCTCTGTGCGCCGGCGCAGCCCGCTCACGCGCGAGACGTCGGCGACGACCTGGCCGTCCCACGCGACCTGGAAGCGCAGGTGCTTGTACGGGTCGAAGCGGTGCGTGTTGACCGCGAAGGGAGGCATGCCGAACGGTTCGCCCGGCCGCGGCTCGTTCCTGCTCAGTGGTAGGTCACGTGGCGGGAACCGCGGAAGAGGGTCACCTGCCAGGACTCGAGCCGCTCGCCCATGCGCTTCGGCAGCATGAGGTTCTCCTCGTCGTCGGAGTGCGGCAGTCCGCAGGCGTGGCCCAGCTCGTGCGCGAGGACACGCAGCGTCCTTCCCTTGAGAGCGCCCATGTCCACGGTGACATAGTCGACGAGCGGACCGAGCGAGCAGCCGGCCCGTCCGAGGACGTCGCGGACGACGAACGCGGTGATCGGCGCGCCGGAGCCCGTGATCGTCCCGACCGTGTTGCGCGCCGTCCACCGGCGGAAGAAGGCGCCGCCCGGCCCGAAGTCCGCCTGCCACGACCCTTCCGCGCAGGCCGAGTCCAGCGCCGGCTTCGGCGCCCGGCCCTCGAGCGTTCGTACGAGAGGCTCTCCCGCCGGAACGAGCTCGATGCCGTAGAGCGCGAGCACGCGACGCGCCTCGGCGAGCGCCGGCTCCACGTCGGCGGGCGTCGCCACGGGGCTTCCCTCCTCGTCGCGCAGGATGCAGACGCGCAGGCGCAGCTTCTTCCGGCGTCGCGAGCCGGCGAAGGTGAGCGCCATGTCCGGCACGCCCACGACGCGGTTGACCGCCTCCTTGACGACGCTCGTGACCTGGCCGAAGCCCGCTGCGAAGACGAGGGACGCCACCGCGGGCGAGCCTATGCAGGGGCGCGGCATCCGTCAATCCCGTGCCGGGCTACACTCCTTCCATGGCGCAGGCGCCCGCGCTTCCGCACGGGTTCGAGCTTCCGCTCGAGCCCCGTCTTCCCCGCATCGGCTCGGTCGACCAGGTGGCCGTCGAGGAGCGGGCGGCCACGCTCGCGCGGCGCTCGATCAAGCGCGAGTCGAAGCTCTTCGCGCTCGACCTCGCCGTCCGCATGATGGACCTGACGACGCTCGAGGGAGCGGACACGCCTGGCAAGGTCGCCGCGCTGTGCTCCAAGGCGATGCGGCCCGACCCGAGCGACCTGACCGTGCCGCCGGTCGCAGCCGTCTGCATCTACCCGAATCTCGTCTCGCACGCGCTCGAGCGGGTGAAGGGAAGCGGCGTCAAGGTCGCCTCCGTCGCGACCGCGTTCCCGTCCGGCCAGTCCCCGCTCGAGGTCAAGATCGAGGAGACCGCCCGCGTGGCCGAGATGGGCGCCGACGAGATCGACATGGTCATCGACCGCGGCGCCTTCCTCTCCGGCAACTACGCCAAGGTCTACGACGAGGTGCGCCGGGTGAAGGAGGCCTGCGGAGACGCGCATCTCAAAGTGATCCTCGAGACGGGCGAGCTCGGAACCTACGACAACGTCCGCCGAGCGAGCCTTCTCGCCGTGGCCGGCGGCGCCGACTTCATCAAGACCTCGACGGGCAAGATCCAGCCGGCGGCGACGCTGCCGGTGACGCTCGTCATGCTCGAGGCGATCCGCGACGTCTACGAGGAGACCGGCCGCAAGATCGGCATGAAGCCGGCGGGCGGCATCAAGACGGCGAAGCAGGCCGTGCAGTACCTCGTGCTCCTGCACGAGACCCTCGGGCCCGAGTGGCTGACCCCCGACCTCTTCCGCTTCGGCGCCTCCTCGCTCCTGAACGACATCCTCCTCCAGATCCGCAAGGAGCGGACGGGCCGCTACCAGAGCCCGGACTACTTCACGATCGACTGATGGGCGACGTCTGGACGCACGGCACGTGGACTGTCCGGCCCGGTCGGGAGGACGACTTCGTGCGAGCTTGGCGCGAGCTGGCCCGCCGCGCCACGAGCGAGCTGGATTTTGCGGGTCGGCCGACGCTCCTTCGCGACCGCGAGACGCCCAACGTCTTCGTGAGCTTCGGCCCCTGGCCGTCGATCGAGGACGTGAACCGCTTCCGCTCGTCCACCGTCTTTCGCGAGAGCGTCGCCGCGATGGAGGACCTGCTGGAGAGCTTCGAGCCCCGCACGCTCGACGAGATGGGTGTCGATGGCTGAGGTCGAGCGGCGCCAGGACCGCTCTCCGGTTCCTTCCGCCTTCGAGTACGCGACCGCGCCGGAGTCGCGCGAGATCGTGCGCCTCGAAGAGCGGTACGGGCTCTTCATCGGCGGCGAATGGGTCGAGCCCCGGTCGGGCGAGCTCCAGCCGACGATCAGCCCGGCGACGGAGGAGCAGCTCGCCGAGGTCGCGTATGCGGGTACGGAGGACGTCGACCTCGCGGTCGGCGCTGCCCGGGACGCGTTCGAGAACGGTTGGTCGGGCCTCGCGGCGAGCGAGCGAGCGAAGTATCTCTTCCGCATCGCGCGCATCCTCCAGGAGCGCTCGCGCGAGTTCGCGGTGCTCGAGTCGCTGGACGGCGGCAAGCCGATCCGGGAGTCGCGCGACGTCGACCTGCCCCTCGCGGCGGCGCACTTCTTCTACTACGCGGGATGGGCGGACAAGCTCGAGTACGCCTTCCCGAACAGGAAGCCGAGGCCGGTCGGCGTCGCGGGGCAGGTCATCCCCTGGAACTTCCCGCTCCTCATGCTCTCCTGGAAGATCGCGCCCGCGCTCGCGGCCGGAAACACGGTCGTCCTCAAGCCTGCGGAGACGACGCCGCTCACGGCGCTCCTCTTCTGCGACGTCCTCCGCCAGGCCGAGCTTCCGCCGGGCGTCGTCAACATCGTCACCGGGGACGGCCGCGCCGGTGCAGAGCTCGTCAAGCACCCCGGCGTGGACAAGGTCGCCTTCACCGGCTCGACGGACGTGGGCAAGGCGATCCAGAAGGCGGTGGCCGGGAGCGGGAAGAAGCTCACGCTCGAGCTCGGAGGCAAGGCGGCCAACATCATCTTCGACGACGCCCCGCTCGACGGGGCCGTCGAGGGCATCGTGAACGGCATCTACTTCAACCAGGGCCACGTCTGCTGCGCCGGCTCGCGCCTCTTCGTGCAGGAGTCGATCTACGAGACGACGATCGCCAAGCTCAAGCGGCGGATGGGGACGCTCCGCGTCGGCGACCCGCTCGACAAGAACACGGACATCGGGGCGATCAACTCGGAGCAGCAGCTGGAGAAGATCAGGGAGCTCGTGGCAACGGGGGAGGAGGAGGGCGCGGAGATCTACCAGCCGCCCTGCCGGCTTCCCGAGAAAGGCTGGTGGTTCGCGCCGACGGTGTTCACGAACGTGGCGCAGAGCTACCGCATCGCGCAGGAGGAGATCTTCGGGCCCGTGCTCTCGGTCCTCACCTTCCGCACGCCCGACGAGGCGGTCGAGAAGGCGAACAACACGCCCTACGGGCTCTCGGCCGGTGTCTGGACCGAGAAGGGCTCGCGCATCCTCTCCATGGCGCAGCGCCTGCGAGCGGGCGTGATCTGGGCGAACACGTACAACCGCTTCGACCCCGCCGCCCCGTTCGGCGGCTACAAGGAGTCCGGCTTCGGCCGCGAGGGCGGCCTCCACGGCCTCGAGCCCTACCTGGAGTTCGACGAATGAGCCGTCTTCCCGTCAAGAAGACGTACAAGCTCTACATCGGCGGCACGTTCCCCCGCTCCGAGTCCGGCCGCTCGCTCGAGATCGAAGGGGCGAACGTCGCGCGCGCGTCGCGAAAGGACCTCCGCGATGCCGTCCGCGCGGCGCGCGAGGCACTCCCGAAGTGGGCGTCCATGACCGCCTACAACCGGGGCCAGGTCCTGTACCGAGTGGCCGAGATCATGGAAGGGCGGAGGGACCAGTTCGCCGAGCTGACGGGGGGCGAGGCCGAGGTGGACGAGGCGGTCGATCGGTGGGTCTGGTACGCCGGCTGGGCGGACAAGCTCGCGCAGGTGCTCGGCTCCTCCAACCCGGTCGCAGGGCCCTACTTCAACTTCACGATCCCCGAGCCGACGGGCGTGGTGGGGATCGTCGCCCCGGAGGAGCCTCCGCTCGCGGGGCTGGTCTCCCGTCTCGCGCCGGCGATCGTGGGCGGGAATTCCTCGGTCGTGATTGCCTCCGAGCGGCATCCGCTCGCCGCGATCACGCTCTCCGAGGTGCTGGCGACGTCGGACGTCCCGGGCGGCGTAGTCAACGTCCTCACCGGGCGCAAGGAGGAGCTCTGCCCTGTGCTCGCGGCACACATGGACGTGAACGCGGTCGACCTCGCCGGCGTCGACGGCGACCGCGAGGAGCTCGAGCGGCTGGCGGCCGAGAACGTCAAGCGGGTCGTCCGGAACGGCGAGGGCCAGTCGCCCTGGCACGCGGCCGCCTTCCTCGAGCTGAAGACGGTCTGGCACCCGATCGGCGTCTGAGGGGCACTAGACTCAGCGGCTCGCCCATGCCCCTCCGGCTCGAAGAGCTCGCCAAGACGATCGACAGCCTGCTCTCTCCGGGCGCGGGCTCGGCCGCGGCGGCACGCCTCTGCGACGAGGCCTGCAGCACGCACTTCGCAGCCGTCTGCGTGCCGCCGGCCCACGTGGAGTCGGCCGCCGAGCGGCTTCGCGGTTGCGACGTGAAGGTCGCCGCCGTGCTCGCCCGGGCGAGCGCCGAGGTCGCCCGGGACTGCATTGCCGCCGGCGCCGCCGAGCTCGACGTCCCGCTCGACACCGAGCCCATGTTGGTCGGTGAGTTCCGGCTCGCCCGCACGCGGCTCGCGGCGGTGGTCCACGCCGTACGGACGGCAAGCGTCAACACCGGCCGCGGAAACGTCCTTGTCAAGGTCATGGTGGACGAGCGGCTCGACTCGCCTCGCAAGCAGCTCGCCTGTCGGATCGTCGAGGACGTCGACGCCGATTTCGCAGTCCTCACCACCCCTGCGCCGGCGAGCAGCACCGCTCTCTGGGACGTCGAGCTTCTCCGGGAGCGGCTCCCTGAGCGGATCGGCGTCAAGGCCGCCGGCCCCGTGGCGAGCGCACAGGAGGCGCGGGACCTCGTGGGCGCCGGCGCCTCGCGCGTGGGAACTCCCTATGCGGCGGCTGTCGTCCGCGGCGTGCCCGTGCTGCGGCGGGCGTCGTGAGCTTCGGTCGCGCTCCCCTCCCTCGTGGGCCGGAGGCGCGCCTCCGCGCATGAGCCGGTTCAGCCAGGCCATCTCGGAGGGTGACGGGATCTCGATCATCCCGGCGCTCGCGGGAGACGTCGCAGCGTTGGCGGGGATCGCCGAGGCGACGGGGGCGGAGGCGGTCGCCGTCGAGGCGGCCGACGTGGAGCGCGCCCGCGCGCACACGAGCCTTCCGATCATCGCGCGTCACTCCGATCCCCGTGCCCTTTCCGCGACCGGCGCGGACGCTTGCATCGTCGTCTTCGGTGCGGTCGCAGATGCCGCCGCTGAGCTCGAGGACGTCTACGCGCTCGCACGCGAGATCGGCCTCGACTGCGCCGTCGACGTGCGCGATGAGGACGAGCTCGAGGGCGCGCTCGAGCGAGTGGATCCAGACATCGTGCTCATCTCCGAGCGCGAGCTCGATCGGAACGAAGAGGACCTCGAGCGCACGCTCGACCTGCTCGCCGACGTCCCGGCCGGGAAGCTCGTCATCTCCGAGGCGCGCGTCGTCGCACGCGAGCAGGTGGTTGCGCTCGAGCGCGCGGGGGTCGACGCCGTCCTCGTTCGAGAGCTGGCCGGCGGCTCGGACTTCTCCGCGGCCCTCGGAGAGCTCCTTCACGGCTCGGGCGCCAGCCACTAGCACCGTTCATTTAGACGCGCGCGCGCCGGGGCCACCCCGAGCCTCCCTCCGGCTTCAGCGTATCGCCGTGGTTCGCGTGCGTGGCGCGCGGAATGTGCCGGCAGCGACTCAGCCGAAGAACGCGGTCGCCGTCTCGTAGAACTCTCGTGGGACGGTCTTCAGCTCCGCCACCGCGTCACGCAAGGGCACCTCGACGATCGAGTCTCCCTGGAGCGCGGCCATCAGGCCCCAGCGTTCCGCGTGCACGAGGTCGGCAGCCTTGAGGCCGTAGCGGGTGGCGAGCACGCGGTCGCGGGGCGTGGGGGAGCCCCCGCGCTGGACGTGGCCCAGCACCGTCACGCGCGTCTCGTAGCCCGTCCGCTCCTCGATCTCCCGCGCGAGCGCGTCGCCGACACCGCCCAGGCGGACATGGCCGAACTGGTCGCTGCCCGCGGCTTCCTGCGTGACCTGACGTCTCTCGCCCGAGCTGTAGGTGAGCTCGTAGCCCTCGCTGACGACCACGATGGAGAAGTCCTTGCCCCGCTCGTGCCGCCTGCGCAGCTCCTCGCACGCGTCCTCGACGGTGATCGGCTGCTCGGGGATCAGGACGGCGTCGGCGCCGCCGGCGATCCCGCTCATCACCGCGATCCAGCCTGTGTGGCGGCCCATCACCTCGACGACCATGACGCGGTTGTGCGACTCGGCGGTCGTGTGCAGCCGGTCGATCGCCTCCGTCGCGATGAAGACGGCCGTGTCGAAGCCGAACGTGTAGTCCGTCGCCGAGAGGTCGTTGTCGATCGTCTTGGGAACGCCGACGACCGGCAAGCGCTCCTCCTCGAAGAGGCGCGCGGCCACGCCGAGGGTGTCCTCGCCTCCGATGGCGACGAGCGCGTCGAGCCCGTTCTCCCGAAAGTGCTCGAGCACGCGCTCGACGCCGCCCTCGACCTTGAAGGGGTTCGTCCGCGACGTACCGATGATCGTGCCGCCCCGTGGGAGGATGCCGGAGATGGCTCGGTAGTCGAGCGGCTCGAGGCGGCCGTCGACGAGGCCGCGCCAGCCCGCGCGGATGCCCAAAACCTCGTGGCCGCGGTCGAGCGACCGCCGCGTCACCGCGCGGATGACGGCGTTGAGCCCCGGGCAGTCTCCGCCGCCCGTCAGGACACCGACCCTTTTGGACATCGTGTCTAACTTCGAACCGGCTTGAGCGTCTTTGCGGACGGACTCCCTCGATGGACCGGACGAGCGACGCAGGGCGATCGGATGCCGAAGGCGGGGATCGAACCCGCACGGGGCAAAGCCCCACTGGATTTTGAGTCCAGCGCGTCTTCCAGTTCCGCCACTTCGGCGCGCTCCACGCGACGCACATCGTATCGGCAAGGGGTTGCAAGGGCGCCGAATTCGGGGCACAATCGAGCACCTTCCAACGGTGCTCGCCGATGCCAGCGCCGGGAAAACGAATCGGGCGAAGAGGAGGAGGAGTAGTGAGACGAAGGACGATTTTGGCATTGCTCGTGCTGCTGATCGGCGCGTTTGCCCTCGTGGCCGCGGGCTGTGGCGGCGACGATGACGAGGGCGGTGGCGCCGGCACCCAGGCCGAGGAAGAGGACGGCGGAGCTGGCGACGACGAGGTCGAGGCGCTTCCGTCGGCTGCCTGCCAGCCCGTCGAGTACGAGGGCGACGGCGAGCCCGATGTCCTGATCACCTCCGACCTGCCCATGCAGGGGTCGTCGCGAACGCAGACCGTCCAGATGGTGGAGGCGATCCGCTTCATCCTTAACCAGAGGGGCTGGCAGGCCGGTGGTCTCGACATCGGCTACCAGGTCTGCGACGACTCGACGGCGCAGACGGGCCAGTGGGACACGGGGAAGTGCAACTCGAACGCCAACGAGTACGCGCAGAACCCTGACGTCGTCGGCGTCATCGGGACCTTCAACTCGGGCTGCGCGGCGATCATGATCCCCGTCCTCAACGGGGCGCCGGAAGGCGGCGTGGCGATGGTTTCCCCCGCGAACACCTACGTCTGCCTCTCTACTACGGCGCCCGCGTGCGAGGACACGGAGCCGGACCAGTACTACCCGGCCGGGAGCCGCAACTACACCCGCATCGTCGCGCACGACGGATATCAGGGAGCGGCGCTTGCGACCTTCATGCAGGACCTCGGCGTCGAGAGCGTCTTCATCCTGAACGACGCGGAGGCGTACGGGCTCGGCGTCGCACAGAATCTCCGGACCGCCGCGGAGGAGCTCGGGATCGAGATCGCGGGCTTCGAGCGCTGGAACAAGCAGGCGCCGAGCTACGAAGCCCTGTACACGCAGATCAGGAACACCGGGGCCCAGGCGGTCTTCCTGGGCGGGCTCATCGACGAGAACGGCGCCAAGCTGATTCGCGACAAGGTTGCCGTCCTCGGGCCCAACGTCGCCGATCCCGCGGAGGGCGTCGTCCTGATCGCGCCGGACGGCTTCACCACGCAGGCGACGATCGACGAGGCCGGCGAGGCCGCGGCGGGGATGTACTCGTCCGTCGCCGGCGTGCCCGCCGACCAGCTCACCGGCACGGGCGCGGAGTTCGTCAGCTCCTTCGCCGAGGAGACCGGTGCCGCGACTCCGCTCGAGCCGTACACGGCGTACGCGGCCCAGGCGGCGGAGGTCCTCCTCACGGCGATCGACAACTCGGACGGGAGCCGCGCGAGCATCATCGAGGAGATGCTGGCCTTCGAGACAACTGAAGGGATCGTCGCTCCGGAGTTCGCCTTCGACGAGAACGGCGACCCGACCATCGGACCGGTCACCGTCTACGTCGCGGAGGACAGCTTCGTGACCGAAGAGGTGATCACCCCCGACCCGGCGCTCGTCGAGGCGGCGCTGGGCGGGTAAAGGCAGCAAGACCTGCGGCCGCAGCCGCGCAATAATCCCGGGGGAGGGCATGAGCCCTCCCCCGGGCCTTCACGAGCAGGAGCCTGAGATCGCAGTCCAAGCCCGCAGAGAGCCGCCCTCGCCGTTCGCGGCATTCCTGAGGCGCGGGCGGCCGAGCTGGGTGACCATCATCGGGCTGGCGCTCGTGGGCCTCATCGTCCTCTGGCTCCTGGTCAACCTGGTCAGGGAGCCGCAGGTCTTCGTCAACATCTTCCTGATCGGCCTGACGAACGGCTCGACGTACGCGCTCATCGCGCTCGGGTACACGCTCGTCTACGGCATCCTCCAGCTGATCAACTTCGCCCACGGGGACGTCTTCGCGCTGAGCGGGCTCGTCTCCAGCACGATCATCCTGAGCGTCTTCGACCTCAACACCGTGAACGAGGCGGCCGGGGCGATCGTCCTCGGCATGGGCGTCGCGCTCGTCGTCGCGATGGCGTTCGGCTCGATCCTCAACGCGAGCATCGAGTTCGTCGCCTATCGGCGCCTCCGGCACGCACCGCGCCTGGCGGCGCTCATCAGCGCGATCGGCATGTCGTTCTTCCTCCAGGGTGTCGGGCTCTACTTCTGGGGCGTGCAGTACACGACGACGCCGGCTCTGGTTCCGAACTCGAACGTCTTCACCTTCGACAAAGTCGGCTACCAGTGGGACAAGCTGGCGACCGTCTTCCTGACAGTGCCCCTCCTGCTTCTGCTCCTGTGGCTCGTCACGTCGACCCGGCAGGGCAAGGCCATGCGGGCGACGTCGCAGGACCCCGACGCGGCGGCGATGATGGGCATCAACGTCAACCGGACGATCTCCTTCACCTTCGCCCTCGCGGGAGCCCTGGCCGGATCGGCGGGACTCATCTACCTGCTGCAGTTCACCGTCATCCGTTACGACCAGGGCTTCCAGCTCGGCCTCATCGCTTTCACCGCCGCCGTGCTCGGCGGGATCGGGAACCTGACGGGTGCCGTGCTGGGCGGCGTCCTCATCGGCCTGATCGAGGCGTTCAACGAGGGCCTCGAGTGGGCGTCGCCGGGCAGCGACTGGACCCGCACGATCGTCTTCGGCCTCCTCATCGCCATCCTCGTCTTCCGGCCCGAAGGCCTCCTCGGGGAGCGCACCCCGGAGGGCGGCTGATGGCCGTCCAGGACAGGATCCCCGACGCGGACGCCCTGCGCCGGCGCCTCGACGCGGGCCGACGGGCCGCGCCCGAGCGGCTGCGGGCGGGACTCCCCGTGCTGCTCGGCTTGGCCCTCCTCGCCCTCTATCCGCTCTACGTCGACGACCTGGGGGACATCGCCTACGTCGGCCCGTACTTCCCGATCATGAGCACGGCGGTCGTCATGCTGATCTTCATGATGATGTCCGTTAGCCTGAACATCGTCGTCGGCTACGCGGGCCTCCTCGACCTCGGCTACGTCGCCTTCTACGCCGCCGGTGCCTACATGGCCGCGTGGCTCGCCTCCCGCCAGTTCAACCAGGTGACGTTCCACTTCGGCTCCGTCGGCCTCGACGAGTCGGTGCCGGGCATCCACATCTCCATC
>DASQWP010000143.1:0-7987 GCA_035640195.1 Gaiellaceae bacterium
GTAGTCGCCGAGCGCCCACATGCTCCGCTCGGCAGCCTTGTCGGACACGTCCGTCGTCATCCTTCCTCCCATCTCCTCGATTCGGGCGACTGCCGCGACCGCGGCCATGAATCGCCTCGATCCGGGTCGGCCCTCCATCGCCCAAACGTAGCCCCGGCGGGCGGCGCCGACTTCGCCAGGACCGGCCATCCTGGGCAGGGCCCTCGAATGGCCCGGGTCGGCTAGTGCCCCAGCAGCCCGGCGCGGACGGCGTGTGCCGCCGCAGCCGTCCGCGAGGGGAGGCCGAGCTTGCGCAGCATGTTCGTGACGTGGCGGTGCACCGTGTGCTCGCTCAGGACCAGCCGCTCGGCGATCTGCCGGTTCGTGAGCCCTTCGGCGAGCAGGCGCAGCACCTCCCGCTCCCGCGCCGTGAGCTCAGGGAGCGGCGGGCCGGCGCTCCCGCCGGCGGAGGCCAGGAGCCGACGGGCTCGTTCGGCCTCGCCGTGAGCCCCGAGCTCGAGCAGGGAGTCGAGGGCTGCGGCCGCCTCGCGTTCGGCCGCCTCGGCGCGACCCTGGGCGACGAGGATCGTGGCCAGCTCGATCCTCGCCCGGGCGGTCTCGAAGGGTGCCCCGGTTCCCTGGTAGCGATCCACTGCGTCCTCCAGGAGTGTCCGAGCCCGGTCGTGGTCGCCGGCCGCGGCCGCCAGCATGCCCTCGGCGAGGTCGGCGCCGGCCGCCAGGGCCGCCGTGGCCACCAGCCGCTCGACCTCTCGGAGCGCCCGGAGCGCCGAGGCCGCCTCGTCGAGCTCCCCGCACGCGACTCGGGCCTGGACGAGGAGCTCGAGCGCCGGAGCACGATCCAGCCTGCGGTGCGGTGGTGTCTGGCGCAGCAGCCGCTCGAGGAGCTCGACGGCCCGACGCGCCTCGCCCCGGTCGAGCGCCAGGCGCGCGCGGCAGAGCAGCGCGGCCGGGAACGCGCTCGCCCCGTCGAGCAGGCGCACGGCTTCCTCGATCCTCCCCTGGCGGCGTCGCAGCTCCGCCAGCCCGACCTGCGGCCCCTCGGCCCCCGCCGGCCGTGCGCGGCCGTAGTCCTCGGCCGCGGCCGAGAGCTGCGCCTCGGCGTCGGACCAGCGGCCGCGCCAGAGGTGGACGGCGCCGTACTCGGCCCGGCAGAAGGCGAGCATGTACCGGCTGCCGTAGCGCTCGGCGAACTCGGCGATCCGGTCGCACCATCCGAACGCCCGCTCGTAGTCGAGCACCGCCGTGCATGCACTGACCATGAAACAACACGTCCAGGCGCTGGAGATCGGGATCGTCGCGTCGCCCTCGAGCGCCGTCGCCGTAGCCTCGTCCAGGTAGCGCATGCCCTCCTCCACCTCTGCGCAGGCCACGAGCGCCGCCCCCTCGAGGGCGAGGCCGAGCATCTCCAGGTCCGCGACGGCGAAGCGCCGCCCGAGCTCCGCGGCGAATGCGGCCAGCTCCCTCGTCCTGGCGGTGTCGTCGTCCGCATGGGCGATGTAGCCGTCGTGGAAGGCGAGCCAGCCGTGCTCCGGGCCGGGCTCGAGCGGGTCGAGCAGGCGATGCGCACGCGAGAGCCAACCGCTCGCCACCGCCGCGGCCCCGTGGAAGTCGAGCTGATCGGCGGCCAGCCAGGTGGCCATGCGAGCCGCGGCGGCCGCGTCTCCGCTTCTCCGGTACAGGCGGTATGCGTGCTCCCGCGCCGCGAACAGCGCCTCCGCGTCGTCGAGCCACCAGGCGGCCCAGCTCAACCCCTCGAAGGCCTCCGGTGTCTCCTCGTCGGCAAGAGCTGCCTCGAAGGCCGCTCGCGCGGCGGCCCAGCGCGCTTCGCCGAGCTCGGCCCACCCGGCCTGGAGTCTCTCGGAGGCGAGCTGATTCGATGCCTTCGCCGCCATTGACCCATTTTGGCGCTTCAAGCCCGTCCCGTGGCGGGCCGGCGCGCCGAGTGCTCGGGACGCTGCGAATATGCTTGATCGCCGGATGCGAGCCGGCACGCTGTTCTCGATCCCGAGATGAACCCTACGACGACCTTCGCGGCCCTCCTTCGCGCCGTCAACGTCGGCGGGAGGAACAAGGTCTCCATGCCCGAGCTGAAGTCGTTGCTCGCGTCGCTCGGTCTGGAAGACGTCGTGACCTACGTCCAGAGCGGCAACGTCGTCTTCCGAAGCCCAACCGGCGACAGGGAGGAAATTGCGGCCAGGATCGAGCGGCAGATCGCCGAGGCCTTCGGGGTGCGCTCCACCGTCCTCTTGCGGACGCCCGCCGAGCTCTCGGCGATCGCCGACGGCAATCCCTTCCTGAAGCGCGAATCCGAGCTCGCGAAGCTCCACGTCGTCTTCCTCGGCGACCGGCCGGCGGCGGATGCCGTGGCTCGACTCGATCCGGAACGATCACCGCCTGACGAGTTCAGCCTCCGGGGCCGCGAGATCTACCTCCATCTGCCGAACGGCGCAGGTCGGTCCAAGCTGACGCTCGACTACTTCGAGCGTCGGCTGGGAGTCGACGCCACGGCCCGAAACTGGAAGACGCTCCTCAAGCTCGTCGAGCTATCGACGTGAAGCGACCGTCACGCGGTCGCGCGGCGCCACGCATGGAAGGCGTTCTCGAGGCCGCGCATGGCCGGCCGCAGGGCCGGGTAGTGCCGGAGGAGCACTGTTCTCATGTCGTTCTTGTCGATCCAGTCCATCCCGGCCTGGGTGTAGACCTGCGGCGTGTAGTCGGTCGTGAAGAAGCGGTCGCTGTTCAGCCGTCGTGAGGCCATCAGCACGAAGATCCGGAATGCGGTGTCGCTGAACGCGAATCCCTTCGGGAGCGGCTCGGCGAACATGCCGACGGTGACGTCGACGCGCTCGATGTCGCCGTCGTAGACGCGCCTGAGCTGCTCGGCCCATTCGGGGTTGTCGGTCAGGTCCTCGAACGACTCCGCCGGCTTCAGGTGCAGGAGCCGGCGGAAGTCGTTGTAGCGGGGCACGCCGAGCTCGCGGGAGCGAAGGATGTCGGTGGCAGCGAGGTCCTGGAAGTGCCCGTCGGGCCGCTCGAACTCCTGGAGGAAGCGCGGAAAGTTGTGGAGGACGACGACGCCCGGATGCAGCGTTCCGACCGAGTAGAGCAGGTCCGTCATCGGGATCTCGTCCATGACCTCCGTCGTGTGCGGGCCGGCGAGCTCGCGGAACGTCGCCTCGCGGATCGGCGCGTCGTCCGCGGCGGCGCGGAAGGAGTAGTCGTCCGGAACGAGCGGGTGCATCCGGTAGACGGCGACAAACTCCTCGGTGAGTGAGTAGGGGATTCCGTAGTGGTTCGTCGGCGAGCCGGGGATGCCGCTGACCACCTCGTCCTGCGAGAGCCGGCCGAAGAGGTGGTGGAGCTGCTCGCCCGCAAGTCCCCACCAGTTGGCCCGCAGCGCGACCTTCGTGGTCGGATGGCTGATTACCGCCGGCGTCCACTCGACCGTGTGGATCTTGGCGATCAGCGCCGCGTTGATCAGGCGCGCCCGCTCGAACAGGTCGTCGTCCGACCACGACGGGTACTCCTCGCGAAGCCGGTCGCAGATCGAGTTGTGCTCGCGGATGAAGATCGTCTGCATCAGGGCAAGACCCAGCCACCAGCCCGGGACGCGAGTGGGGTCGAGGTCTGGATCGTCCGGGATGGGCAGGAGGCCGTCCTCGCGGATCTTCAGCTTGCCGGCCTCGTTGGCCCGCAGGAACCGCTGGAGCTCGAGCGAGGTGCCGTACAGCTGCGAGGCGTCCCACCAGTGCGTCTCGGTGTTGATGTAGGTGGGCGGGTACTCGTCGCCGCCGGGCGGCCTGGTCCGGTCGGCGGGCGTGCGCGGGATCTGCATCGGCTTCTCCGGCCACGGGTCGTCGTCTTCGAGGCGGATCGTCCATGCGTTGCTCGCGTCGCCGTGGCCATGGCTGAACCAGTCGCGGATCATGAACTGCAGCCACGCGGCGACGAGGGCGTTCACGGACGTTGCGGGCTGGAACGGGTCGCGGGTCAGGAGCTCGCGGCTCACGAGGCGCGGGCTCGGCTCGAGTACACGCGGCTCCTGCTCCGGGAAGGTCCGGCCGACCGGGATGTTCCGGCCGAAGCGCGACCCCGCCCTGCCCATCGCCGGGTCGGAGAGGTCGTTGTACGTCCCGTCCGCCGAGCGTGACGTCAGCAACCGCGCCTCGAACGGCGGCACCGGCGGCGCGTCGACGGTGGGCGCGTCGTTCGTGTCGTGCAGGTTGTGCCGGCGCAGGACGTTTCTGATCCCGACGAGCGCAGCGAGCCCGAGCGGCGTCGAGAGCCGGTCCCAGCCTCGCGTGCGGTCGAGCCACGACGACACGCCGTCGTAGAGCCGCCAGGGGAGCGACGTACGGTAACCGCCGTCCGCACGTCCCTTCCGCGCGAGCGTGACGGCCGCGGCGACGATCAAGACTCCGGCCAGGAACCAGCCACGTGCGGCCGGACGGCTCATCCGACGGCCGTCAACGGAGGGTGCGCCTCGCAAGAAGGGCGAGCACGGTGTTGGTGCCGGAGAGGAGCGTCAGGGAGATCGAGGTGCGCTTCGGAACCTCGCCGAGCAGGCCGCCGAGCGCCGCCGAGACCGTGTCCGTCGCGTGAATAGGAAGCGCGATCCGGACGGCCTTCTCCCGCAGCCCGGGATCGCGCGAGAGCAGCTCGGCCCCGATGATCGCGGTGCGGATGCCCATGAGCCGCCACGGGTAGTGCGTGGGGTCCGTCGCGTCCGCCGCGGCGCCGGTCCGGCGGGCCGAGACGGCGGGTGCCACGAGCCCGAGCGTGCCGGTGAAGAGGCGAATCGCGCCGAGGGCGACGCGGGCTGCGTTGCCGACGCGACTGCCGGTCGCGCCGCTCCGGCGGCGGGGAGCGGAACCCACCGCGCCATCGTACTCTCGACTCTCGCGCTCTTTCAAACTCGTCGCGTTTACTCGCTGGCAACGCCGTGTCAGACTGCCCGCACCCCGCCGTGATGGACAGAGCACGCCCAGGCCCGGGCTTCGGCCTGCCGCCCCCCGACACGGGCAACCGCGTTCTCGATTGGCTGGCCCGCGTGTTGCTGCTCCTGATCCAGGTCGAGCGCCGCTTCGATCCCTTCTTCCGCCCCGCCTTCGACGTGCTCCTGCGAGACCGGCTCTCCGCCCTGGTCACGGCACTGATCAACAGGAAGCGCTCGGACGAAGGCCTGCAGATCGCCGAGGAGAAAGCTCAGCCGGACGAGGAGGCCCACCTCGAGGAGATCATCACGACGTTCAGCGCCCAGATGAGGAGGCTCTGGAATCCGGGCTACTTCGAGCGCGGAGGAAATACCAAGACGCACGGCGTCGTGCGCGCCGAGTTCACCGTCCTCGACGAACTGCCGGAGCACATGCGGCGCGGCATTTTCGCCGAGCCGCGCACCTATCGAGCCTGGGTGCGGTACTCCGGGCCCGGCCCGTACGTGACGCCGGACATCGACGACGTCGGCTTCATGAGCATCAGCGTCAAGCTGATGGGCGTCCCCGGCCCGAAGCTGCTGGACGACGAAGAGCTCACGCAGGACCTGTTCGGCGTCTCCACCCCGACCTTCGTGACGCCGGACACCAGGGCCAACGCCCGGCTCCAGCACTGGAGCTACCGGAACGCACAGGTCTTCTACTTCCTCAACTTCCGGGAGCCGCACATCCTCGACTCCGTCATGCAGCTCCTGTGGACCAAGACCCAGACCAGCCCGCTGGAGGGCAACTACTTCAGCTGCGTCCCGTACCTGCTCGGCGAGGGCCAGGCGATGCAGTACGCATTCCTCCCGAGGCTGAAGACGCGGACCCCGGTGCCGCGCCTGCCGAAGCGCCCTCCGGACAACTATCTCCGGGACGCCATGGCCGCCACCCTCGCCGCGCGGGACGTCGAGTTTGACATCCTGCTCCAGCTGCAAACCGACCCGTTCCGGATGCCTGTCGAGAACAACGCCGTGCTGTGGCCCACGAAGCTGTCACCCCGCGTGCGGGCCGCGGTGCTCAGGATCCCCAAGCAGAAGTTCGATTCGCCCGAGCAGCTCGCGTTCGCGCGGGTTCTGTCATACAACCCGTGGCACTCCGTCCCCGAGCACCGTCCGCTCGGCAACCAGAGCCGGGCGAGGAAGCGGATGTACAGCGAGCTCTCACGCCTCCGCCAGCAGATGAACGACGTGGAGCACTACGAGCCGACGGGCGACGAGGAGTTCCCCGGCTCGCCCGCCAGGTAGCGGAGCGCCGCGAGGCCGGGAAGGAAGAAGTAGGCGCCGCCCTCGACCGAGACGAACCGGGGAACGTCCGTCACGCGCTCGCGCACGCCGTCGGTGGGGATCGTGAACGCCCCCGGGGCGAAGAGCGGGTCGGCGTCGTCGTAGAGCCCGTCGAACTTCGGGTTGTTCAGCCACGTGTGGTTGACGAACTCGAACTGCCGGGCGATGTTCGCGTTCAGGCACAGGAAATGCAGGCCGCGCTCGTCGCTGTCGGCCCCGTCCCGCGCCTCCAGCGCCTCGTCGATCGAGAGCGCCGGCCCGTACTCGCGACCGCGTCGAAGGAGGCGGTGACGGCGGTTGATCGCGAAGGAGTCGGCGGAGCCGGGACGCGGGTCGAGCGAGTCGCGGGGATTGGAGCGGCGGATGTGCGAGCCGACCGGGCAGCGCGTCCCGCGGCGGTCGAGCTCGTGGTAGGCGAAGTCGTTCGCCTCGGCCAGCGCCGGATCGTCCCCCTCGGGAGCGAGCGTGAGCGGAGCGCCGCTCGGCCAGCGTCCGACCATCTTCGCTGCGAGCCTCAGCCGTGCGCTCGGGTCGCTGCTTCCGTCGGGCCTCCGGGTGGAGGCGTCGACGAAGCGCCAGAACGCGCCGACGTCCTGTCGCAGCTGCCGAAAGACGAGGTAGCTGCCGTTGCGGCCGAGATCGGCGCGGCCCGAGCCGGCGGCGTCGCGCGGAAGCACGCCGGCGGGGTCAGCCGCCGGGTCGAGCAGCGGCCGGTCGGTATAGAGGTCGTACTCGTTCGTGTAGCCGAGCAGGAACTCGCCCGCGCGAACGGTGTTCTCGAGAGGCCCGACCTTGCCGAGGCCCTCGACGAGCGGCTGCGATATTCCGTCCCGGAACCCGAACGGCTCGACGCCGTCGAGGTCCGCCGTTCCCAGCCGCTTCACCACTTCGATTCGGCCCTGCGCGAGCGCCCGCGTCTGCTCCGCCTCGAGCGATACGAGCACCTCCCTGTCTCGCGCATAGAGGAGCAGAACTCCGTCGATCGCGGGTCCGCCTGGGCCGCCCCAGTCCCACTGCGCGGGCGCGTTCTCGCCGAGGTCGCCCAGGATCCGCATCCGGTGAGGCGTCGTCATCCCGGCCACGAACTCGTTCGAGAACAGCTCGAGCGCGCTCCGGTCGAGCCCCAGCCGCTCGAGGCCGTTGCTCGTGAACGCGAGGTTGAGGGCGCGGTCGGCGGGCCGCGCGTCGGCGCTCGTGATCGCAGCGCTCGCCTCGCCGAGCCAGCGGCGCGCGGCGGCGGCATCCCCGAACGCGAGGAGCAGGAAAGCGGCCGCCTTCAGGTTGCCGTAGCCTCGGGCGAAGAGCCCTTGGACCTCGTGAAGGTCGAGGGGCGACGCGGACGTCACAGCGACTGCACCCACGTGCGCTCGTCCTCGCTGCTCAGGTCGCCGTAGAGGCCTGCGCGGATCTTCTCGTTCTGCGCGATGTTGAGCGCCGTCAGTCGCCCGTAGGCTGAGTACCACACCCTGGTCGGGACCTGGTGGAGGCGCAGGTAGTCCTTGAAGGCGAGCTCGTCCCTCGCGCCGCCGTGGACGAGCCAGCGCGTCTTCGGGTATCCGACCCCGTTGCTGAACACCAGGTTGAGGCCCCATGCCACCTTGTCGATGAAGTCGTCCATGTAGCTCTCGAGGCTGCCATCATAGTTGCTGGCAAAGAGCAGCCGCTTTCTGTCGTCGACGAATACCCAGCGGGCGAAATGAATGGTCTGGACGCGCGTGAGATGGCCCC
>DASQWP010000144.1:0-4275 GCA_035640195.1 Gaiellaceae bacterium
GGCTACCGGTGAATGCAGCCAGGACCTCGGCCGCGGCCCTGCTGAAAGTGCTGTGCCCCGAGACGTAGCCGGCGAAGGCCGGCGTCACGAACGTCGGCCGCTGGTAGGGCACCCACTCGACGGCGCGGATCCACCCGACCCCGCTGCGCTCGGACGCGGGATCATCGGGATTGCCTCGCCAGGCCCGGACCGCGATCTCGCCGACGTGCGCGGCGAGGTGGGCGTGACGCTCCCCCGGGGCGGCCGAGCCGCGCGTCACGACCTCGACGAGCCCCGGGACGAGCGGAAGCCCGGCCGGATCGTAGGCCGGCGCGTCCCGATCGCTCGACTGGCCCTTGCCTCCCAGGTAGCGGATCATCGAGATCGGCCGTACGGAGTCGTAGTGGCCCTTGGTGCCCCACGCCGCCACCGCGGCGTCGTGAGCCGCCCCGTTCAGGGCGAAGTAGAGCTTGACGTCCCATTCCAGCCGGTCGACCTCGGACCCGCTCCCCGCGATCCGACGTGCGAGAGCGGGCGAATCCGAGACGGCGTTGGCGAGCGTGTTCCAGTGTCCGGGCGGCGTCTCCGACTCGGGCCCGTCCGCCCAGAACTCGGCGACGACGCGGGCGAAGTCGCCCCGCAACACGCGCTCGGGCTCGTACGGCTTCCCCGTCGCGGGGTTGCGCTCGTGGCCGTCTCCGTCGTTGCTCCCCAGCGGGTTGTCTCCCCGGGCGCCCGGCCCGACGTCCACGACCACGCCGTCGCCGGGGTCGAGGTAGCTGGAGTAGCGGATCACCTCGACGGCCGTCCGCTTGAAGGCTTCGTCGCCGGCCGGATCGCCCAGCTGCGGAGGTGGGCCGGGATCGAGCGGCATCGCCTCGGTCCCGTCGGGGAGCGCGAATCCCTCCACCTGACCCCAGTGCGGGCCGACGAAAGCCTGCACGTTGGACGGGATCGGCAGGCCGTTCTGGGCGATCTGCCGGTCGAGCGCGAGTGGCTGCCAGCGGTTGGGGTCTCGCATGACCGCCCCCGGCTCGCCCACGATCAACGGGTCATTCGCCGGCGCATACCCCGCGTCGGCGTAGCGCTGCTGCTCGTGCGAGCCGTCGTCGCGCCCGTACGCGATCGCGGCCGCCGCGATGCGGTTCCCGAGCGCCGCCGGCGAGTCCCCCTCCGTGCTCACGTAGTCGATCCGGTAGCAGAGCGAGCGCATGGTGGAGGCGAGCTCCGCAAAGGTCCGCTCGAGCCCGGCCGCCAGTGAGTAGCGATGGAGGAGGAGGCGGTAGGCCGCATAGCTGATCGCGGCCTCGCGGGCGGCCCTCACGTCCTCCGCTTCGTGCTTCTCCCGGACGAGGTAGCCGTCGGCAACCGGGTCGTACGCCGCCCAGGCGTCCCACATGGCGGCCGAGGTGTGGAAGAGATTGCGGGCGTGCACGGTCGGCGCCGGCACGTCCCGCCGGATGGCGTCGAGCAGAGCCTCGTCCCAGACCCGCGCCACCGAGTTGCCGTCCGCACGTTGAGGGATGCAGTCCTCGATCACGTACGACTCGTCCGCCGGCGAGCAGGCGGCCAGCGCTCCCGCTGCGGCCGCAGTTAAGGCGGCGATCCGCGCGCGGCTCACTCGGGCGCCTGCACCCGAACGAGCTGATTGGCGTCCACGCCCGTCAGGCGGCTCTCGCCGCCGCCGGGCCAGCGCACGACGAGCTCGCTCACCTCCCCGGCCTCTCCGAGGCCGAAGTGGCTGCGAGGGTCCTCGGAGGAGAGGTAGCTGCTTCCGGCCTGCACCTCGCGAACGAGCTCGCGGCCGTCCGGGAGCACCGCGGCGACCACGGCTCCCGGGTGGAAGCCCTCGAGCTCCACCTCGAGCCAGTTCCCGCCCTCCCCGGTGTTCTCGAGCAGGGCGAGAGCACCCCCGATCGAGCCGACCGCGACATCGAGGTCGCCGTCGTTGTCGTAGTCGGCCGTCGCGCTTCCGCGCCCGAGGATCGGCCCCACCGCATGGAGGCCGGCCGCGCGAGTGAGCTCCTTGAACCGCCCTCTCTCCTCGTTCCCGAAGAGCTGGACGAGCTGCGCGTCCTCCGACAAGTCCGTCACCGGCACGGCTCCGTTGACGACCACGAGATCGAGGTCGGTGTCGAGATCGAAGTCGGCCCAGGAGACGCCCCAGCCGGTGAGAGCGTCGCCCAAGGCAGGCTCGAAGTCGTCGCGGGAGTCTTCGAACGACGGCTCGTGCTCGTCCGGGGGGAGGCTCCTGAACGCAGCGTGAAGCTGCCCGCGGGCGTTGGTCACGAAGAGGTCCGTTCGGCCGTCCGCGTCGTAGTCGCCGCCTGCGATACCCATGCCTGCATTCGGATCGGCGATCCCGGCGCCGGCTGCGCGCTCCTCGAAGCGGAACCCGAGGCCCGCCGGATCGGCCTCGGCGCCGCCCGGCCACGCCACGTTCTCGTAGAGGCGGTTGGGATTGGTGTCGTTGGCGACGTGCAGGTCGAGGTCGCCGTCACGGTCGAGATCCGAGAAGAGCGCGCCGAGCCCGTACTCGAAGCGAGCCGCCTCGAGCCCCGCCTCCACGCCGACCTCGCGGAAGGTCACCCGGCCCGCGGCCGGGCCGTTGCTGAGAAGCAGGAGGTCGCGCACGCCCAGGTACGTGTTCGGAAACCCCTTGCTCGCGCCGGGGCTACGGTTGCTCAGATCCGCATAGCCCGCGACGAAGAGGTCGAGCCAGCCGTCGCCGTTCACGTCGCCCGCTGCGGCGCCGGTCCGCCAGCCGTAGGCGGCGGCTCCAGCCGCGACGGCGCCCTCGGTGAACGTGCCGTCACCCTCGTTCCAGAGGAGCGCGTTGACGCGCGACGTCGTCACGTAGAGGTCCGTGAGCCCGTCGAGGTCGAAGTCGGCCGCGACGCAGCCGTTGCCGCGGACGGCCAGGTTCGCGCCGGACTCGGAGCTGACATCGACGAACTCGCCGTCCGTGTTGCGATAGAGCGCCGCCTCGGGCAGGCCGCCCGTCTCCCGCCAGCGCCCGGCCTCCGCCTCGGCGAAGGAGTTCACGACGAAGAGGTCGAGCCAGCCGTCGTCGTCGTAGTCCAGCCAGCAGACGCCTCCGCCCATCATCGCGGGCGGGTCCGGGGTCACGTCCCAGCGGAACGCGCCGTGCCGGAAGTCGAGCCCGACCTCATCGGCCACGTCGACGAACTGCAGGCCGCCTCTCGGCGACGCAGACGAACGGTCGACCGTCTCGCCCGCCAGCTCAGACACGCAGGCGGCCAAGACGACTCCGGCGACGGCGAGGGCGCCTGCGAGCCGCAGGAGGCGGGCGGGTCGCACAGCCCCCGCGACCCCGAGTCAGACGACTCCGCGCGCCGCCCGGCGGCGCTTCGCGTACGCGTCGACGAGCACCGCGCCGAGGAGGACGAGGCCGGTGATGACGAACTTCGTGCCCGACGCCAACCCCATCAGGTCCATGCCGTTCTGGATCGAGGCGATCACCAGGGCGCCGAGAAGCGCCGAGACGACCCGTCCCGTGCCGCCGAAGAGGCTCGTGCCCCCGATGACAGCCGCGGCGATGACCAGGAGCAGCAGGTTGCCGCCGCCGGTGTTGGTGGCGACCGAGCGGAGCCGGGAGGCGAGCATGATCCCCCCGACCCCGGCCATGAGGCCGCTGATCATGAACACCGTGATGCGGACGCGGTCGACGTTGATCCCGGCACGACGGGCCGCCTCGGGGTTGCCGCCGACGGCATAGACATGCCGGCCGAAGCGCAACCTCGAGGCGACGAACGACCAGAACACGAGGAGGATTCCGAGGATGAGCGCCACCTTGGGCACGCCCCGGTCCTCGTTCGCGTACCAGACGGCGGCGAAGGTGATCGCGGCGATCCCCGCGATCTGCAGAACCATCAGTGGGGTCGGCTTGACGACGAAGCCGCGTGCCCGCCGCATGAACGCCGTCCGGACCTGAGCCAGCGCGAAGCCCGCGACGACGACTCCTCCCACCACCCAGCCCCAGAGGTCGCTGAGGAAGTCGTTGGCGATCCCGACGACGGTCTCGTTCTGGATCCGAATCGTGCCCGCCGTCGAGTACTCGGTGGTGAGGATCAGCACGACGCCCGACCAGGTCAGGAGCCCGGCGAGCGTGACGACGAACGAGGGGACGCCAGCCTTCGTGATGACGATGCCGTGAAGGAAGCCGATCGCCGTCGTGACGAGCAGCGCGAATCCGATCGCGAGCCACCACGGCCACCCCGGATCGCCCGGCCGTAGGAGCAGCGTCATCACGACGCCGCCCACGGCGCTCACGAA
>DASQWP010000145.1:0-16560 GCA_035640195.1 Gaiellaceae bacterium
AAAAGGTACGCCGGGGATAACAGGCTTATCCTCCCCAAGAGTCCACATCGACGGGAGGGATTGGCACCTCGATGTCGGCTCGTCGCATCCTGGGGCTGGAGTAGGTCCCAAGGGTTGGGCTGTTCGCCCATTAAAGCGGTACGCGAGCTGGGTTCAGAACGTCGTGAGACAGTTCGGTCCCTATCCACCATGGGCGCTGGAAGCTTGAGAGGAGTCGTCCCTAGTACGAGAGGACCGGGACGAACGGACCTCTGGTGTATCAGTCGTCGTGCCAACGGCGCTGCTGATTAGCCACGTCCGGATGGGATAACCGCTGAAAGCATCTAAGCGGGAAGCCCACCTCGAGATGAGGCTTCCCATCCCCTCGAGGGAGTAAGGGTCGTGGGAGACCACCACGTTGATAGGCGGGACGTGCAAGCGCAGCAATGCATTCAGCGGACCCGTACTAATCACCCGAGGTCTTGATTTGAACACCGTGGAGTCGCTATGGAGTTTTGAGGGTGTGCGGGGACGCGCGCCGACAACTCACAGTTTCCGGCGGTCAGAGCGGCGGGGAGACACCTCTTCCCATTCCGAACAGAGCAGTTAAGCCCGCCAGCGCCGATGGTACTCGGAGGGCAACCTCCCGGGAGAGTAGGTCGCCGCCGGTTTTTTCTCCGAAGGGCCGCCTTGCGCGGCCCTTCGCGTTTTCTGGCCGGACTAGCCGCGGACGACGCAGGGCTTGAGCGTGCGCGTGCGAGTGAACCGGAGCCGGTCGGCACCGGGCCGGTCGCGCAGCCAGTCGAGCCTGACGACGTGCCGGCTCGTCGCGCCCCCGTCGTCTGCGAACGGGAAGAAGCGCTGCGACCAGTGCAGTCGGAACCGCGTTCCCTCGAGCACCGTGTTGCGCGTCGACCGGCGCTCCCGCTGGAGGGTCCTCCAGGCCCCCGTGTCCTCGTCCCTGATCTGGCGGAGGAAGGTCGCGCGCTGGTACCCGTTCGGCGGGCTCGTGCGCCAGCGGCTGTGCGCCCGTACCCGGCTAGGCCGCTCGCCGACGACGCCGCATGAGAGCCGCCCCGCCTCCCACGCGAACGGCCCCGACCGCGCGGTCGATCCGGGAACCCCATGCGACCGCCCCGCTTCCGCGCCGACAAGCGCGAGCATGACCAAGACGCCGCTGACCGCGGCGGCGCGCAAAGCGCACCCGCTCGACATTCCGTACCTCCTCGCGCCCGGCCGGGTCGAGACGGGCCGCAGCGTTCCCGGCGGCACGAAACCTACTGCGCCGCGCGGACAGACTCAAGCGGCCCGCAGCCGCTCGCGCCACTCCGGGTCGAGATCTCGCAGCCGTTGCACCCGCTCCCCGATCGGCGGATGCGTGGAGAACATCCCGGCGAGACCGGCAGGCTCGAATGGATTCACGACGTAGAGGGGCTCCGTCACCGGACTCGCCTGGAATCGCACGAGCTCCTGTGCCTGCTCCAGCCGGACAAGCGCGTCGGCGAGCCCATGGGGGGACTCGCAGAGGCGGGCGGCGAAGACATCGGCTGCGAGGACGCGCTTCGGCGAGAGGAGCACCTGCACGATGCTCGCCGCGACAGGCCCGAGCACGAAGAGCAGCGACCGCTCGAGCCAGCCCCCGATCCTGCTCGCCTCGACCAACCAGCCGGCCAGGAGCACGGCGGGCGTCTCGACCAGGATGTCGCGGTGGCGCACTTTCGCGAGCTCGTGCGCGAGCACCCCCTCCAGCTCGGCCGGCGTCGCAAGCGCCAGGAAGCCGTCGCTGAGCGCGATGCCCGACCAGGAGGCGCCGCGGCCGACTGCCAGAGCACGCGGATGCCCGTCCCCGATCCGGTAGAGCCGCGGTCGCTCCACGCGGGCGGTCATCGCGAGCCGCTCCGCGGTCGAATGGAGAGCCGGCGCCTCGGCCAAGAGCAGCTCGCGCGCCCCCAGCGAGGCCAGCAGGACGCGCGGCCCGTACCAGTACACCGTCGCGGCCATGAGGAGCCCCACCACGAGGAAGACCGACGCGAGCCGGAAGCTCCCGATCCACCAGCCAAGCGCGAAGAGACCACCGGCGAGCCCGCCCAGCAGGAGCAAGGCCTTCGTGATGTTGCGGGCGGCGAGGACGGCGGTGCGCATCCTCGCGCCGCCTACTGTCCGTCGCCTTCGGCGAGGCCGCGCGGAGGCCAGTCCGGCTCAGGAGCGTCGCAGCGGCTCGAGCAGTGGAGTGACGCGATGTTCTGGAGCGGGATGAGGATGTGACCGTTCAGCTCGATGTGGGGCACGCCCTCGATGGCGCAGTAGGCCGTCAGCGTGCCGTCCTGGTACTCGCCGCCGAAGAGCTCGATCTCGACCTGCTCGCCCTTGTACTTGTTGGTGTAGTCCTCCACCGCTCCAGTGTATGCGCTCGCCGCTGCCTATCCGGCGGGCGTGGGCGGGTGCCGGCTCGCCCGGACGCGCTCGGCCTGGTCGCGGGCCAGGAGGTCGTCGATCTCGGACGCAGGGCAGAGCTCCGTGAACCGGCTCCCTTCGATGCAGACGGCCGAGAGCCGGGCGTTCGGCTCCACCGGGCGGATGCGCCTGTAGGCGTGCACGTCCAGCCCGAGTGCGAGCGCATGCACGGCCCGGATCGGCCCTCCGTGGCAGACGACGAGGACGCGGCCGCGCGGACGCTCTTCCGCGATCGCCCGGACGGCGCGCGCAATGCGCTCGGCCATCTCGTCGTACGTCTCGCCGCCCTCCCAGCCCCGGCCGCCCTCGAGCCAGCGGCGAAACCCGTCCGGGAAGCGCTCCTCCGCCTCCCGGCGGGTGAGGCCCGACCACGATCCCACGTCGACCTCTCGGAGGTCGCGGACGACAGTGACGGTGAGGCCCTTGCGCCGGGCGACGACCTCCGCGGTCTCGTGAGCGCGGCGCAAGTCGCTCGCGTACACGGCGTCGAGGTCGACCTCGTCGAGCCGCTCGGCGAGCGCCTCCGCCTGGGCGCGGCCCGCCGGGCTCAGCGGCCGGTCGGCGTGGCCCTGCCAGCGCCTGGCCGCGTTCCAGTCGCTCTCGCCGTGACGGGCGAGCAGGATCGTCGTCACGGTCGGCGCCTGATGGCCGTGCGGTCGCCGGCGGAGAAGGCACGGCGGCGCTCCTCGTCCTCGGGGTGGACGAAATGGCCGTCACGCCCGACGTAGCCGTCCTTGCCCCCGACGACGAGCAGCACGAGGTCCTCGTCGCCCGCGTTCCACAAGCGGCGCGGCGTCGTCGACTCGACATGACAGACGCCGCCCGGCTCGAGCTCGAACGACTCGCCGTCCACCTCGAAGCCGGCAAGGCCCCGGTGGACGAAGTAGAGCTCGTCCTGCTCGTCGTGATAGTGGAGAAACCACTCCGAGCCCGGCGGAAGCACCATCGCGTTGGCACCGAAGGCGGTGACGCCGAGCCCCCTGCGCACTTTGCGGAAGACGCCGTCGCCGAGGTCGTCGAGCGTCGCGTGGCTGTGAGCCATGCCCGTTATCGTAGGCGGCCCGTGGATCTCGGCCTCAAGGATCGCGTCTGCGTCGTCACCGGATCGACGGCGGGCATCGGGCGGGAGACCGCCCGCCTCCTCGCCGAGGAAGGCGCGCAGGTCGTCGTCTCGGGGCGGCGTCCCGAGACCGTCGAGCGCACTCGCGACGAAGTGGGAGCGGCCCTCGGGGTTCCCTGCGACCTCTCGGAGCGAGACGCTCCCACGGAGCTGATCCGCCGTGCCGAGGACGCGCTCGGCCGTGTGGACTGCCTCGTCAACAACGTCGGCCTCGCCGTCCAGACGAGCTTCGAGGAGGTGGCGGACGAGGACTGGGACTCGATGTGGCAGCTGAACGTCATGAGCTACGTGCGCGCGATTCGAGCCGCCCTCCCGGGCATGCGGGAGCGCGGGTTCGGCCGCATCGTCAACGTGAGCTCGACGGCGGCCAAGCGACCCTCGGCGGGGATGCCGAACTACAGCGTCACCAAAGCCGCAGTGCTCTCACTCTCGCGCCTCGTCGCCGACGTCTACGCGAAGGACGGAATCCTGTGCAACGCGATCACCCCCGGCCCGACCGCCTCTCCGGCCTGGCTCGCACCCGGCGGGCTCGCGGACCAGGCCGCCGAGCGCTCGGGCAGGAGCCGGGAGCAGGTGCTCGACGGCGTGGGGCAGGGGAGGCCGCTGGGGCGGCTGGCTGAGCCGGAGGAGATCGCCGCGGTCATCACCTTTCTGTGCTCGGACCGTGCCAACTACGTCACGGGAGCCGCCTGGAGCGCCGACGGCGGCACTGTCCCCATCATCATCTAACTTTGGGATAGACATGCCCGACGTCGCAGGCAGGGTCGCGGACGAGTTCGAGGCCCGCGTGCGCGGGCACGAGGACGCCTGGCTCTCGCCCCTTGCCGTGCGCTCGTACGAGACGCGCGGGCGCGCGCACGAGGAAGAGGAGGAATGCCGCCTGCGGACGCCCTTCCAGCGTGACCGCGACCGCATCGTCCACTGCAAGGCCTTCCGCCGCCTGAAGCACAAGACCCAGGTCTTCATCGACCCGAAGGGCGACCACTACCGAACCCGTCTGACGCACACGCTCGAGACCGCCGGGATCTCCCGGACTGTCGCGCGCGCGCTTCGCCTCAACGAGGACCTCACCGAGACGATCGCGCTCGGTCACGATCTCGGCCATGCGCCGTTTGGCCACACCGGCGAGGAGGCGCTCGACCAGGTGCTCGCGGAGCGGTTCGACCGCCGCTTCCGCCACAACGAGCAATCGCTCCGGGTCGTCGAGGTCCTGGAGCGGGGGGGCCGCGGGCTCAATCTCACGGAGGAGGCCCGGGACGGCATCCTCAACCACACCGGGCCTGCCGAGCCGGCCACGCTCGAGGGCAAGATCGTGCGCGTGGTCGACCGCGTGGCCTACATCAACCACGACATCGACGACGCCCTGCGCGCCGGCCTGCTGACGAGCGCCGAGCTTCCCGAGGAGGAGATCGCCCTCCTCGGCGAGCGCGGCTCCCGGCGGATCGACGCACTCGTCCACGATCTCGTCGAGGCTTCCGCGGGAGCCGGCGACATCCGCCAGAGCGAGGAGATCGGCCGCGCCATGCTCAACTTGCGGGCCTTCATGTTCGAGCGCGTCTATCTCGGTCCGCAGAGTCAGGCGCAACGCGGCCTCGCGGTCGAGACCGTCCGGCACGTCTTCGACTACTTCGTCGACCATCCCGAGGAGCTTCCACCGGAACGCCCGGGCGACCTGCCTCAACGGGTGACCGACTACGTCTCGGGCATGACCGACCGCTTCGCGCTCGCATGGCGCTGATCGCGAAATCGTCGATCGAGGAGGTCGTGGCCGCGGCGGACATGGTCGAGCTCGTCTCGGCCAGGACCCAGCTTCGTCGGGTCGGCTCCCGCTGGCAGGGCCGCTGCCCGTTCCACGAGGAGCGGACGCCGAGCTTCTCCGTCAATCCGGCGGACAAGCTCTTTTACTGCTTCGGCTGCCAGAAGGGCGGTGACCTGATCACGTTCGTCCGCGAGACCGAGGGTCTCGACTTCGCGGACGCCGTCGAGTGGCTCGCCGACCGCTATCGGATCCAGCTCGAGTACGAGGAGTCCTCGCCGCAGCTCGAGGCGGGGCGGCGGCGGCGCGAGCGGCTCCTCGCCCTCATGGAGCAGGCCGCGACCTTCTACGAGCGTCACCTCTGGGAAACGGAGGGCGGCGAGCCGGTGCGCGCCTACCTGGCCGAGCGAGGCCTCCGCGAGGAGGTCTGCCGCGAGTTCCGCCTCGGCCTCTCGCCGGGCGGCACCGTCCTCGCGGAGAAGGCGCGCACGAAGGGCTATTCCCAGGACGAGCTCGTCGCGGCCGGGCTCGTGAACCGCCGGGGCAACGACTATTTCGCCGGCCGTCTCGTCTTCCCGCTCGCCGACTCGCGCGGGCGAGTGCTCGGTTTCGGGGCGCGCCGCCTCCGCGAGGACGATCCCATTCCCGCCAAGTACGTGAACTCACCCGAGGGCGAGCTCTTCCGCAAGGGTTCCCTCGTATACGGGCTCGACCGGGCCCGGACCGCGGTCGCCAAGGAGGACCAGGCCGTGATCGTCGAGGGCTACACCGACGTCCTCGCGCTCCATCAGGCGGGCTTGGGGGCCGCGGTCGCTTCGATGGGAACGGCACTCACGCAGCCTCAGCTCAAGGAGCTGCGCCGGCTGACTCGGCGGCTCTACCTCTGCTTCGACGCGGACGCGGCCGGGCAGGCGGCGACCTTGCGCGGCATGGAGCTGGCCGTCGCCGCCGGCTTCGAGGTCAGGATCGTCGCGCTCCCCCCGGGGCTCGATCCCGCCGACGCGGTCGAAGGGTTCGGGGAGCGCCTTGCCGCGGCCGAGGGCTACCTCGCGTACCGCGTCCGGCTCGAGATCGAGCGCGCCCCGTCCAAGCAGGAGGCCTTCGAGCAGGTGCAGACGGTACTCGGCCAGGCGCCCGCAGGGCCGGAGCGCGAGGACGTCGCCCGGTATGCCTCCGATCGGCTCGGCGTCCCCTTGCGGCTCGCGGCGGGCACCAGGCAGAGCCTCGGCGAGGTGCGCACGCGGCTGCTCGACGCGGGTGAGCGGCTCGAGCGGCGTCTCCTCGCCGCCTGCGCCACCAAGCCGGAGCTGGTCGAGCGCTATCTGCGTCCCCTCGCTGAGCGCCATTTCGACAACCCTCTCCACCGGCGTTTGCGCGCGTACCTCGTGGGCGAAGCGGAGGCAGACCGGGAGGTCGTCGCCGCCCTCGCGGAGCTGGACGCGACCGCGGAGAGCGAGCACCTCGGCGAGGAGACGGCGCGGGAGCTCCTCCTCCGCCTCGAGGAGCGCGTCGTCCGCCGCGAGCTCGCCGAGCTCAGGGGCGAGGACCTGGCCCGGACGGTTGAGCTCCAGGGCGTCCTCACGAAGATCCAGGACGCCCTGCAGAAGGTCGGGGCCTAGTAGCTCAAAGCCTCCGCTACACTGGCCGGGCCGAGCGATCCCCGGTAGCTCAATTGGCAGAGCATCCGGCTGTTAACCGGAGGGTTGTTGGTTCGAGTCCAACCCGGGGAGTTAGCTCAAGAGGCCCGCACCGCGGGTCCTTCGGGCCTCCCCGGCTCCCCTAGAGTGAGAACACGATGGCCAGGCGCCTACAGCTCCAGCTGGACGTAAGCGAGAACCTCCTGATCGGTCTCTTCTACGATCAGGCGGTCGAACGGGGACTGAGCCGCTTCCTGGCCGAAACCTGGCCGACCTCGGCCAAGCTCGAGGCGGGAGAGTCAGCCTTGGGTAGCAAGGATCCGCGCGGCTCCAGCGCGCTCTTCGAGCTTGACGGCGGAGGGCTGGCATACGCGCATGTCGGGTTCGGCATCGCCTTCGTTCATGTGGCTGCCGCGACCGAGCAGGCTGCAACCGACGGTGTCGCTGAGATCCAGGAACTCCTTCCTCGCGCGGTGCGAGACGACGAGGGCCGCGTTCCGGTCACCTTCTGGTCCTACTCGCCCCACGGGCCGATGCCGATGAGACGCGAGCTCTCGGTTCCGACGTGGGCGGAGATCGAGCACAACTACCCGCCGCAGGCGGGGCGCTCGCTCGCTCGCATCATGCAGGCCGATCTCCCGCTTCGCGGTGGCCAGCTCCTTCTTTGGCACGGAGAGACGGGAACGGGAAAGACGACGGCGTTGCGCGCGCTCGCACGAGAGTGGGCGAGCTGGTGTGAGACGCACTACATCACCGACCCGGAGAAGTTCTTCGGAGAGCAGGCGGACTACATGCTCTCCGTCATGCTCGAAGAGAGCGATATGGATCCGGACGATGGAGACTTCATCGAGTTCGGACCACTGCACATGGTCGGCTCGACGATCGCCGCCAGCCTGCTCGACCGTAGCGGGGAACGAGAGCGCCCCTCTTGGCGGCTGCTCGTCCTCGAGGATACGGGCGAGCTCCTCTCGGCCGACGCGAGGGCTGCCGCCGGCCAGGGCCTCTCCCGCTTCCTGAACGTCGTAGACGGCCTTATCGGACAGGGCCTTCGCGTCCTGGTGCTCGTCACCACCAACGAGGAGATCGGCCGCCTGCACCCGGCCGTCGCCCGGCCCGGCCGATCGGCCGCCAACGTCGTGTTCGGGCGCCTCGCTGAAGAAGAGGCGAACAAGTGGCTGCAAGAGCGCGGGCACGACCCGACCGCAACCGGCCCGATGACGCTCGCGTCGCTCTATGCGATCACCGAGGGCTGGGAGGCAGTGGCGGCTCAACAGTCGGTGGGGTTCGGCTGATTACGGGCAGCCCTGCGTTCCCCGCTCGAAGAGGAGGTTCAGGTCGCCCCGCTGGAGCGTGACGCGGCGGCCGGTTGGTGAGCGCCACTGGACGTTGAACACGTGCGTGTCGTCGGCCTCGAACGGCGCCGTGCGGCCGACGAATGTGTACGAGAACGACTCCGACCCCTCGGGAACGAAACGCGCGGAGCCGGGCTTCATCGGCGCTTCCGGGACACCGTCGATGATGACGCGGAAGCGCACCGGCGCGCCGCGGACGGTCACGCTCACCATCGCGGACACCTGGTGGACGGTGCAGCGCGTCAGCGAGAGTCCGGGCACGTTCCGCCACGCCGTGCTCGACGTGGAGACGGACGTGGTCGTCCACTTCGCCGACTGCCGCTCGAGCGCGCCTCCGAACGCTCCTCTCCCTGCGAGAACGGCGACCGGGACGGCTGCGAGCAGCACCAGCACACCGAGGAAGACGAGCGACCTGCGCGCCGTGAGTGACCTGCGCATCACGGGCCTCCTTCCATGCCTAGGAGTTCCTTGCGGTTGGTTGCGCCGAGTCAACTACACGAGCTGACGGCGCGCAAACCTCTCCTCGGGCGCCCGCGCGGAGACCCTGCGGACGTGCGAGGGGCCCGGATGCGGGCCGGGCCCCTCTTCGCTGAAGGCTCACTCAGGCGGCTACTAGAGCCTTCGGCACTGGTCTTCCTTGTTGCCCCCGACTCTGTTGCGGCCGCCGATCGGCCTGGGGTTGTTCTCCTTGCACTGCAGGTTGCCGTTGATCCGGTTGCGCCTGATCACGATCCGGCCGCGGTTCTCGAAGAACTGCACGTCGCCGGTTATCCGGCTTCCGCGCACCGCGCCGCCCCGGCGGGCGTCGACGACCTGGATCGAGCCCCCGACGCGGGAGCCCCGCCGGACGACGACCCGCCTCGAGCCTTCCGCCTGGACGTTGCCGACGACACGCACGCGGTTGGCCACGAGCCGCGAGCCGGTGCCGACCTTGATGGTGCCCTTCACCCGCGTCCTCCTCAGCGTGCACGACGCGCCGTCCGGCACCTTCAGGTTGTCCACGGTGGCCGCCCGGATCGTGCCGCGGCAGATGCGCTCTTCGGCGGCGGCGCTAGCGGCGAACGCGCCTGCGGCGAGGAATGCGATGACGAGGACGATGGTGGTTCTCACGGTATGCCTCCTCTGGCTGTCGACGGCAGGATTCCCGCCGGCGGTGAGAACGGGGTGAGACGGTCGTGAGAATTCTCTCATTCAGCGGTGGACGCCGATCAGGACGCCGCCCGACACGACGAGCGCTGCGCCCAGGAGGAGCCGCCCACCGACGAGCTCCGTACGACGAAGGAGGAGGGCCGAGAGAAGCACGGCCCAGAGCGACTCAGTCGCCACGAGCGGCGAGACGACGGTGACCCTGCCGCGGTAGTACGCCTCGAACAGGAGGAGGTAGGAGAGGCCGAAGCAGACGCCCGCCGGCGCGAAGCGGAGGAGCGCGGGGCGGAGGAGCTCGTCCCTGAGCCGGCCCCGGCGCCGCACCATCGCCCAGGCCAGCATCACGAGCCAACCGGAGGCGAGCGCCGCGGCGGCCGCCTCGACGGAAGCGAGGGTGGCATCCTCCCCGTACCAGCGGACGAGGACGTCGCGGCTGGAGAAGAGCAGGGTCGCGACGACGGCGTACGCCAGTCCGACGAGGCGGAAGTGCTCCGGCCGCACGTGCTCGCCGACGAGCAGCGCCCCCGCGACGACGACGAGGACGGCGCCCAGAGCGAGAGGCCATTCGAGCGGCTCGCCGAGGAGCCCGACCGCCAGGGTGGCGGCGAAGAGCGGCGCCGTGCCGACGACCACGGACGCGCGCGAGGAACCGGCGTCCCGAATCGCAAGCGTGAAGAGGATCTGCGAGATGCCGGGCGCGAGCAGCCCGGCCAGCGCGAAGACGGCGAGCTCCCTGGGCCGGGCGAGCTCGCCCGTTCCAGGCTCCACCGCCGCAGCCACCGCCACCACGACGAAGGCGACGGCCGTCGTGGCGACCGCGCCGGTTTCCGCTTCGGGATGCGCCCGCAGCGCGACGCGGAGCGCGACCGTCATCGCACCGAAGAGCAGAGCGGACGAGAGGGCGAGGAGGACGGCGATCACGGCGGCGCACCCTACTCGGCGGCCGGTGAAGCAGGTGAAGCACGGCGGTCAACCCCGAAAGGGTGAGTCAGTCAACTCCCTCGGAGGGGGGACGAGGGAAGCCCGCCCAGGCAGACTCCGTCTCGTAAAGGGAATGGCACCGGGGCCCCGATGCGGCGGGGGCAACCCGGGAGCAGATTCCCCTCTCGAAACGGGGCTTGCGGCGGGCCCCGTTTTCGTTTGCTCAGACGGTTACTCGCCGACGACCTGGACGATCCAGCGCCGGTCGCGCGAGCGGTCGAGCTCCATGAAGAGGACGCGCTGCCACGTGCCCAGGCAGAGCTCCCCGTCGCGTACGGGAATGGACTCGCCGGCGGGACCGAGGAGCATGGCCATGCAGTGGGAGTGGCCGTTGCCGAACTCCATGTCCTCCGGGCAGATGTTCTCCGTGCGCCGGTCCCAGTCGTCGTGCGCGTAGTACTTCTCGCTCGGCACGAGCCGCCGGAGCATGCGCCCGAAGTCCTCGAGGAAGCCCGTCTCGAACTCGTTCACTCGGACGCAACACGTCGTGTGAGGCGAGTACACACAAGCGATGCCGTCGCGTACCCCGCTCTCGAGGACCGCCTCGCGTACGTCCTCGGTGATGTCCCGGATCTCGAGGCCGCCTCTCGTGCGCAGGGCACGCTCGTGCTGGAAGACCTTCACTCCCTCTCCACCTCCGTCGGCGTCGTGGCTGGCGGCCGGGTCACGATCCGGGACATGCGGAGCCTATTCTTACCATCCTGGCCCGCGGTCGTGAACGGTAGCGGGCGGGGCGCTAACCTTGCTCGGGCGGGCCCGTAGCTCAGCGGTCAGAGCAGCGGACTCATAATCCGTTGGTCCCAGGTTCGAATCCTGGCGGGCCCACCTCGGAGGCAGCGTTCGTCCTCCGCGGTCCGCCGCTCGACAGCTTCGAGCCGCTCGAGAGCGTCATCTTCGTGGGCGGGCTCGTCGGGATCATCCTGGGGACCGTCGCGCTCGCGGCTCTCGTCGCGCGGCGGGAATCGCGGTGGCTCGCGCTTCTCCTCGTCGTAGGGGCCGCACTCGGCACGTTCCTCCTTCAGATCGGCGTCCAGGCCCTGGTGAACGCGGCGGTCGACGCGGACAACCTCGGAATCAGCGAGGAGGTCGGGGTCCTCTTCGTGGGAGCGTTCTGGCTCGCCGTCGGAGTGGCGCTCACCCGCCGTCCGCCGCCCCGGCCGACCCAGGCGTGAACGGCGGAGGCCGGCGGCGCTCGGCCGCCCCTTCACTTGCGCGCGTCCGCACCGCATACTCGTCCTGTGTCGACGACAGGTGAGCAAGTCGGAAAGAACGAGGCGCTCTTCCGCGAGGTCAACGAGCGCATCCGGGAGGCGAGCGCGGACTTCTTCGCCTCCGAGCGCGAGCAGGGAGTCGAGTTCGTGTGCGAGTGCAGCGACGCAACCTGCTACACGCCCGTCGAGCTCACGTTGAACGAGTACGAGGCGGTTCGCTCCGATCCCGTCCATTTCCTGGTCGCGCCCGGTCATCTCTGGCACACGGAGGCCGAACGGCATGTGGCAGGCAACGACCGTCACTGGGTCGTGGAGAAGGTCTCCGTCGCCGGCCGCGCGGCCGAGGCTGCGGACCCGCGACCCTAGCTACGCTGGCTAACGATGAGCAGGCTCCTGGCCCGCCTGGAGGAGGACCGCGTGCTGGTCTCGGACGGCGGCACCGGTGCCCTCCTGACCGCCGCCGTTCCTCGCCTTCGGTGTCCCGAGGAGGCGAACGTGAGGGCGCCCGAGGCCGTCATCGCGGTACATCAGGGCTTCATCCGCGCGGGGGCCGGACTCATCGAGACGAACACGTTCGGCGCCAACCGGCGCAAGCTCTCCGCGCAGTTCCTCGACGACCGCCTGGAGGAGATCGTCGAGCGAGGGGTCAAGCTGGCCCGCGAGGCGCGCGAGGTGGCGGGCGCTCCCGTCCTCGTCGGAGGCGCGATCGGCCCGCTGGGCGACCTCGAGGGGACGAACAGCGCCGAGGACGCTTACGAGGTCTTCCTCGAGCAGGCCCGACTCCTCGAGGGTCGCGGCGTCGACCTCTTCCTCGTGGAGACGTTCTTCGACCTCGAGGAGCTCGAGACCGCGATCGCTGCCGTCAAGGAGGTCTCCACGCTTCCGATCGTCGCCCAGCTGACGTTCGACGAGGACGCCCAGACGTTGGCCGGCGTCTCCGCGAAGGAGGCCGTGGAGCGGCTGGCCACCCTCGGCGTCGCGGCCGTCGGAGCCAACTGCGGGCTCGGCCCGCAGGCGGCGCTTGCAGCTCTCAGCGAGATGAGCGTGCAGTCGAACGGGATGGCGCTCTCGGCCCAGCCGAACGTGGGCCTGCCCAGCCGCTCTGGCGGGCGTCTGATCTACCCGAACGCGACGCCGGACTACTTCGCCGAGTTCGCGGCGCAGGCCCGCAGCCTCGGGGCGAAGATCATCGGCGGCTGCTGTGGCACGACGCCCGCCCAGATCGCCGCGATCCGAGCGGCCGTCGAGGAAGAGCGCGAGCCGCGCATCCCGCTTCTCGCCGTCGAGCGCGAGGTGCTCGCAGCGCCGGCCGCGGTCGCCGAGAAGACGCGACTCGAGCGGATGCTGGCAGCCGGGGAGTGGGTGGTCTCGGTCGAGCTCGACCCTCCCAAGGGCACGAACATGGAGAGCATGCTGCTCGTCTCGGAGCGCCTCGCCGCCTCGGGCGCTGTGCACGAGGTGGACATCAACGACAACCCGATGGCCCGCGCGCGTCTCTCCGCGCTCATGGCCGCGGTCGCCATCGAGCGGCGCGTCGGCCTGGAGACGATCCCGCACGTCACGCCGCGAGACTCATCGATCATGGGGCTCCAGTCGCAGCTCCTCGGCGCGCACGCAGAGGGCGTCCGCAACGTCCTCGCCGTCACGGGCGACCCGCCGCACGTCGGCGACTATCCCGGCTCGAGCGGCGTCTACGAGGTCGATTCCATCGGCCTGACGGCGCTGCTCTCCCATCTGAACCGGGGAGAGGACTACTCGGGCAAGGGGATCGACGCGCCGACGTCGTTCTTCATCGGCGTGGCGGTCAACCCGTCCGCAGACGACCTGGAGATCGAGCTGGAGCGCTTTCGGCAGAAGATCGACTCGGGCGCGCGCTTCGCCATGACGCAGGCGCTCTTCGACATGGAGTACCTCGACGTCTTCCTCGAGCGGCTCGGCGGCGAGTCTCCGATTCCGCTCCTCCTCGGCGTCTGGCCGCTGACCAGCTATCAGCTCGCGGTCCGGCTCCACAACGAGGTCCCGGGCATCACCATCCCCGAGCGGGTGCAGCGACAGCTTGCCGATGCGGGACCGGATGCCCGCCGGCTCGGCTTCCAGCTCGCCCGGGAGCTCGCGGAGGACGCACGCTCGCGCGTGGCCGGGATCTACGTCATCCCGCCCTTCAAGGAGCCTGAGGCCGCCCTGGACCTCCTGTCGCCGTAGCTAGACTTCCTTCGATGGCAGAGCTAGGCACCATGCGCATCAAGAGCGGCCTCGCCGAGATGCTCAAGGGCGGCGTGATCATGGACGTCACGACTGCCGAGCAGGCGCGGATCGCGGAGGATGCCGGCGCCGTGGCGGTGATGGCGCTCGAGCGCGTGCCCGCGGACATCCGGTCGGAGGGAGGGGTCGCCCGCATGGCCGACCCGACCAAGATCCGGGAGATCCAGGAGGCCGTGACCATCCCGGTGATGGCCAAGGCCCGCATCGGCCACTTCGTCGAGGCGCAGATCCTGGAGGCGCTCGAGGTCGACTACGTCGACGAGAGCGAGGTGCTCACCCCCGCGGACGAGGAGCACCACATCGACAAGTGGAAGTTCACCATCCCGTTCGTCTGCGGGTGCCGAAACCTCGGCGAGGCGCTCCGCCGGATCGGCGAGGGCGCCGCCATGATCCGCACGAAGGGCGAGGCGGGCACCGGCGACATCGTCAACGCCGTCCGCCACATGCGCGCCGTCTTCGGGGGCATCCGCCGCCTGGGAGCGCTGTCGGAGGACGAGCTCTACACGGAGGCGAAGGAGCTCCAGGCCCCGCCCGAGCTCGTGCGCTGGGTCGCCGAGCACGGGCGCCTTCCGGTCGTCACCTTCACCGCCGGCGGCATCGCGACGCCCGCCGACGCGGCGCTCTGCATGCAGCTCGGCGCCGACGGAGTCTTCGTCGGCTCGGGAATCTTCAAGAGCGCCGACCCGATGTCCCGCGCGAAGGCGATCGTCGAAGCGACGACGCACTTCAACGACCCGGAGATCCTCGCTCGCGTCTCGACGGGGCTCGGCGACGCGATGCGCGGCCTCCAGGCCGCCGGGATCGCGCCCGAAGAGCTGCTCGAGACCCGCGGCTGGTGAACTTCCTCGGAGACGCCTGGGAGGGCGGAAGCGACCGTCCCGGCTACACATGGCGCACGATGCGTCTGGGCGGCGAGCTCCTCGGCGCCAGCGTCTACGAGCTTCCCCCGGGCGAGAAGAGCTTCCCGTACCACTTCCACAATGCGAACGAAGAGCTGCTCGTCGTCCTCGACGGCGAGCCGACGCTGCGGGACGGGGACGGCGAGCGACGGCTCTCCACCGGCGATGCGGTCGTCTTCCCTCGCGGCCCGAACGGCGCGCACCAGCTCCGGAACGAGAGCGAGCGCCCTGCGCGCGTCCTGCTGGCGTCGACCCTGATCACGCCGGACGTCGTCGACTACCCGGACTCGGGCAAGGCCGGCTTCGCGGGTGGCACGACGCAGCGGGCGATCTTCCGCCGGGCGGACGCGGTGGACTACTGGGAGGGCGAGGCGTGAAGATCGGAGTTCTCGCCCTCCAGGGCAACTTCCGCGAGCACGCGGCCATGCTGCGGCACCTCGGAGCCGACGTGGTCGAGGTGCGCAAACCGGAGGAGCTCGACGGCCTGGACGGACTCGTCATCCCGGGCGGGGAGTCGACGGCCATCGGCCGTCTCGTGCGCATCTACGGGCTCGAGGAGGCGCTCCGCAGTTTCGAGCGGCCGGTCTTCGGGACGTGCGCGGGGATGATCCTGCTCGCGCGAGACGGCCTCCTGGGCCAAGTCGAGATCGGCGTGCGCCGCAACGCGTACGGCCGGCAGGTGGCGAGCTTCGAGGCCGACCTCGACCTGGGCGGAGAGGCGGAGCCGCTCCGCGGAGTCTTCATCCGCGCGCCGCAAGTGGAGGAAGCCGGGCCGGACGTCGAGGTGCTCGCGGAGCTGGACGGCGAGCCTGTGCTCCTCCGGGACGGGCGCTACCTCGTCGCCTCGTTCCACCCCGAGCTGACCGACGACACCCGCGTGCACGAGCGCTTCCTCGCGATGGTCCGAGAGGAGGCCCATGTCGGGGCACAGTAAGTGGTCGAGCATCAAGCACAAGAAGGGCGCCGCCGACGCGAAGCGGGGCAAGCTCTTCTCGAAGCTCTCGCGCGCGATAATCGTCGCGGCGCGGGAGGGCGGCCCCGACCCGGAGGCGAACGCGACGCTCGCCGCCGCCGTCCAGAAGGCGCGCGACAACTCCATGCCGAAGGACAACATCGAGCGGGCGATCTCGCGCGGAGCGGGGGCGGGCTCCGACGGGGACGCGGCCTACGAGACCGTGTCCTACGAGGGCTACGGGCCCGGCGGGGTGGCCGTCTTCGTCGAGGTGCTCACGGACAACCGGAACCGCACCGCCGCCGAGGTCAGGCACCTGTTCGCGAAGAACGACGGCAACCTGGGGACGAGCGGGGCCGTCGCCTGGCTCTTCGAGCGCAAGGGCGTCGTGATGGTGCCGGCGGACGGCGCCGGCGAGGACGACGTGATGCTGGCCGCGGCCGAGGGAGGGGCGGAGGACGTCGAGGTGGACGGCTCGAGCTTCCAGGTGACGTCCGCGCCTGACGACCTGGCGGCCGTCCGAGCCGCGCTGGACGACGCCGGGATCGCCTACCAGTCGGCCGAGCTCACCATGCTCCCCAAGACGACCGTGGCGATCGATGACGAGGCCACGGCGAAGAAGCTCCTCCGGCTGATGGACGCCCTCGAGGAGAACGACGACGTCCAGGCCGTGTACGCGAACTTCGACATCCCCGAAGGCATCTTGGAAGCAGTCGCCGCATAGCTGAACGGGGGATTTGGCTCACGTCGTCCGGGGAGGGGTCGATACTCGCTTCGCGGCCATGCGCATCGAAGTCAGCGATCCCCGGCT